>JAGQRJ010000315.1 GCA_020425635.1 Planctomycetota bacterium
CTAGGAGCGGCCTCCGAGCGCGCGGCCTCAGCCTCGTTCAGCGGGCAGCAGAGGGGGTCGAGTCTTCGAGCACGTCGATCAGGCCGGTGAGGTCCGCCTCGGGTCGCGTGGACCCGAGGCGTTCGGGGATCCGCCGGCCGGCGCGCTGAAAGACGGAGGCGTTCGCCTCGACCTCCGCGTCCTGCGACGCGGTCGCGTCGCGCCGGACCGCCGCGTCGGATTCGACGTCTCGCTGCGCGCCCGGGATCCACCCCGAAGCGGCCTGCGGAGCGCTCGTGCGCGCCGTCGCCGACACCGCGCGGACCACGGCCCCGCCTCCTTCGGCGAAGGCGTTGTGGGTCGTCATGCGGGCCCCGACCGAGACGGTCTCCGTGATCGCCCCGTAGGCGAGGAACTCCGCCTCCGACTTGAGCACGTTGGCGGCGAGGTTCTCGCTCGACGGCGCGAGGAACGCGCGCACCGAGCCGGAGTGCCGGGTGAGTTGGCCCGCGGGCCCGATCACGCGGGTCGCGAAGGGCAAGAGCAGGGCGGTCGCGGCCATGCCGAGCGCTGTGTTGAGCAGGTAATGCTTGGCCGAGCGCAGCCCCTTGGAGCGGCCCAGGGCCCAGCTCGCCGAGTCCTGGGCCAGCGACCAGATGCCGCCCCAGGCCACCCCTCCGGCCGCGACGTAGGCGACCGCGGCGGGGAGTCCGACCGCGGCCAACCCGGCGAGGATCGGGGGGAAGGCGGCGCCCCCCACGAGGCCGCCGAGGGCGTGGGCGCCAGCGTCCTTCCACGACCAGGTCCGCTCCTTGGAGAGCAAGACCTTGGCTCCGTAAACGGCGAAGCCCGCCAGGGCCCCAATGCCTGCGCCGATCGCCATGGCCGTGAAGATCATGCCGTGCCGAGAGCAAGGCCGAGGCCAGCCCTGCCCCTTGGAGAAAAGCACTTGCGTCGAGCGGACCTTCCGAGATCTGGGAGTCGGGTTCGGCGTGGGGTTCAGCGAAACCCTCCTGGCGCGCAAGCGAGGCGAGCCAACCTGGGGCAAGGGCCTTGGGTTAGCCTGGGCGCCCCGGAGGCGACATGCTCGACCCCGCCGCGCTGGAGTGGCCCGTTCCCCGTCCGTTCCTGCTGACCTGGCAGGTCGGCCCGGACGACATAGACGACCTCGACCACGTCTCCAACGTGCGCTTCTTGCACTGGATGAACCTGGCGGCCAAGTCCCACTCCGAAGCGCTGGGCTTCGACGTCGCGCGCTACCGGGAAGAGGGCGGGGTGTTCGTGGTCCGGCGCCACGAGATCGACTACCTGGAGCCCGCCCTGGCGGGGGAGGCCCTCGTGGTCGGAACCTGGCCCTCAGGGCTCAAGCGCAGCATTGCCGAGCGGCGGCACGAGATCCGCCGGCTACGCGACGGCAAGCTGATCACCCGCGGCGTGAACCTGTGGGTCTTCGTCGACCTCGAGCGCGGCCGACCCATGCGGATCCCTCCTGCCGTGATCGCGGCCTTCGACCCGGCTCACTGGGGCGGGTCCTCGGCCGACCGCTAACCGCTGCTACTCGGCGCGGCTCGGCTCGGACGCTCGCGGAGCCCGGGCCTGGAGTCCGCGCTGCCAGAGGCGGGGGCCCGCCGGCGTGGGCGGAAGCCCCAGCGCGGTCGCCCGCGGGCGGGGAGGCCTTGGCGCGGGCTCCGCGGCAGCCGCCTGCCCGACGCGACCCAGCGCGCGGTGCAGCGGACAGCTCGCCGGATCGCTGGGCTCGCCACGGCGAAACCGGTCCAGGAGCGCGCGCGAGCGCTTGGCCAAGCGCCGCCGGACCTCCCGTCGCTCGCCGCGCACCCGGGGGATCTCCATGCCGTCGTAGGCGGTGGTTTGGTGTCGGAGCCAGGCGATCACGGCGGCGGCGGCCCGACGTTCGATGGGAATCCGCTGGGTGCGACCCACCGTCCCGCTGCCCACCGGGGTGGCGACCTCCGTGACCGCGTCGGCCAGGCTCGCGCCCAGCGCGCGGTAGGCGGGGGGGAAGTCGAGGAACTCGAGCACCGCGGCGCGGAAGTCCTCGACGTAGTCCGCGTGGGCGCGCGCGCGCCGGGCGCGCGCGGCCTCCAGGCGGCGCGCGTAGTCTGGAGACGCCCGCTCGCTCGCGAGCTCCGCGCGCACACCCTCGATCCGCTCGGCCGGCGCCCACACCCCGCGCGCGAACACCCGGCGGCCCCGGTCCTCCTGGGCCACCCAGTGCGCGCCTCCCGCCTTCACGCGGCGGGTGAGGGCGGCGTCTCCCGGGGGGAGCAGCGCCCAGCCAGGGGGCGGCGTCAGGGGCGCGCCGGTCTCGGCGCAGCTCAGGCGGCCAGCGCTGGAGTGGACGATGCGTGAGGTCACACGGGGAGTCTAGTGGCCGGGGCAGACAACGCGCCGCGAGACCGCGGTCGCGGCCTCGCTAGCCAGGACCGGGTCTCGGGAGGGCCCCGCCTCGCTCGATCCACGTCCGGTCCGCGTCTCGCGCAGCCCCCTCGTGCGCCCGGCCCACGACGCGCCGGAGGACTCGAGGCGCCGCGCGTCCCTGCCAATGAGCTTCGAAGAGGTCGAGGTATTCGAGCGCATCGTCCACGAGGCTCTGCGCGAGCAACGCACGCACGCTCAGCTGCAGCTGCCACTCCTCCTCCTCGACCGCCCCGTCGCGCTCGCGGTAGAGCTGGCACCAGGCGGCCCAGGCGTCGCGGTGGGCGCGCCGCCCTGCCTCGACCTGGCCGTCCACGAGCAAGGCCCGGGCGTGGGCCAAACGGACGTGCCCGCTGAAGGGGTCGAGGGCCAGGGCGCGCTCGGCGAGGCGGAGGCGACGCGCGGGGTCGCGCTCGCCGACGAGCCCCAGCGCCAGCGCCCGAGCTCGGGTCACCGGGCCCAGCTCTGGCTCCTCGCCGAGCGCGATCAGGGCCTCCGACGGGCCTTGCTCGCGGGCGAGCCGCGTCAAGGCGTGCGCATAGCGGGCCCTCAGGTAGCGCAGGGGCGCCGAGTCCGGGAACGAGCTCGACGTCGCCTCGCGCTTGAAGCCGTGGTTCACACCGTCGACGTCGACGTCCATGCGGACCAGGGCGATCAAGCCGCGCAGCATGCCGCTCGGCTCGGGCTCGAAGCGCTGCGACCAATAGAGCGACTCGCACATTCGCTCCGCCACGGCGCGGGCCCCGGGGCGTGCTCCGCTGCGCGCGAGCTCCTCGAGCAAGGGAAGCGCGAACTCCGAGCCCTGCTCCCCGCCCGGGTCGCGCAGGTAGGCGAGGAGCTCGTCGGCGAAGGCTGAGTGAGCCTCGTCTGCCGGGCTGAGGGCCCGGTTCAGCAGCGGCAAGGCCTGCTTGAGGGCTTCCACGTCGACGGGCGCAGCCCGCAACGCCGCGCGCGCGCGGTCGAGGGCCGCCTGCTCCTCGGGGCGGAGGGGCTCGGGGGCAGGGTCCTTCCCGGGGCGAAGCTCGGCGAGTTCGGCCTCAGGAGGCGCGATCGGGGCGCGGGTGGGGGGCTCGGGCTGCGCGGCCACCGTCTCACCCTTGGGCCAGGCGACGAAGGCCCCGAACCCCACCGCGGCGGCGAGCAGGACCCCGCCGAGCAGCGCGCCGCGCCGCTCCCCCACGGGCAACGCCTCACCGCGCAGCCAGGCGTCGAGGGCGTCGGCCAGCGCGTCGCCGTTGGGGATCCGCCGCGCGGGGTCGGGCTGCAGCGCCTGCATGCAGAGGTGTGAGAGCTCCCGAGGAACCGCAGCGTCGCGGGCCGCGGGAGCGCGAAAGCGACGCGTCTCCACGTCGAGCAGGGCCGGCATGCCGACGTGGGCGAAGGGGTGCTCGCCGACCAGGGCCTCGTAGAGGATCACCCCGAGGGAGTAGACGTCGACCGACGGGCCCGCCTTGTAGGAGGCCAGCGCCTGCTCCGGGGCCATGTAGAGCGGGGTGCCCAGGAGCGCCTGGCTGACGGTCAGCCGCTCGAGGGTGACCGCGCTGGCGAGGCCGAAGTCGGCGAGCAAGGTCGCGCCCTCGGGGGTGACGAGAACGTTCTCGGGCTTCACGTCGCGGTGCACGATCCCGCGGGCGTGGGCGTAGCCCAGCGCGCGCGCGATGTCGCGCACCGCCTCGATCCGCCGGCGCAGCGGCCACGTGGGGAGGACCTGGTCGAGGGTCCGGGCGTCTTCGACGAGGTGGTAGGCCAAGAATGGCTGCCCCGCGACGACCCCCGCGTCGTGGACGGCCACGATGTTCGGGTGGCGCAGCTCCGCGGTGATCTCTCCTTCTCGCCGGAAGCGTTCGAGCCGCTTCGGGTTGCGGGTGTTTGGCCCGAGCTTGAGCGCGACCAGGCGCTCGGAGGTGCCCTTCCGCGCGCGAAACACCTGGCCCATGCCGCCCTGCCCGATCTGCTCGAGCAAGACGTAATCGCCGAGGGTGCGGGTGGGGCGGTTCAGCTCGGGCGTCCCTTCAGGGCGGTTCTGCCTTCAGCGTGGTCGCGGCGTCCTCCTCAAGCAAGCCTCCCTTGGATCTGCGTCGCGCGGCGCGTCAAGGCGCTCTGCTCCGGCGCCCAGCGCTGGTGTACGATCCAGGCATGGCATGGATCGAGACCGTCGCCCCCGAGGCGGCACGTGGCTTGCTCAAGCGGCTCTACGACCAGGCCCTGCAGCGCGCGGGCAAGGTGTTCAACGTCGTCCGGGTGCAGAGCCCCAGGCCGCACGTCCTGCAGGCCTCGATCCGGCTCTACACCGAGGTCATGCACTCTCCACGCAGCCCGCTCACACGCACCCAGCGCGAGCTGATCGCGACCGTGGTCTCGCAGGTCAACGCGTGCCACTACTGAACCCGCGCCCACGCGGACGACCTCCGGGCTGAGGTCGTCGACCAACCAGGCGCTGAGGCGCTCGTCGCCGCCGCCGCGAAGGACTACCGCGCGGCGGAGCTCTCCGCGTCCGATCGGGCCATGCTCGACTTCGCGGTCGCGCTGACTCGAGCGCCTGGGGCCATGCGCGAGGCGCACGTGCAGCGCCTGCGCGAGCTGGGCTTCAGCGACGTCGCGATCCACGACGTGGTGCAGGTCACGGCCTTGTTCAACTACTACAACCGGCTCGCGGACGGCCTCGGGATCGCCGGCGAACCCGAGTGGGGCGGCGAGGCTTCGTGAGCGGACTGACCAACGAAGACTTCAAGGCGCTGACCTGCGCGCTGTGCAAGCTCCCCTTCCGCACCTATCCCAAGCCTGGGCAGCAGGGCCTGCCCCACGAGGTGCCCTACGTCGACGGAGGTCTGGTGAGCTTCGCCGACGACGACGGCAGCGAGCGGCATTACCACGGCTACACCCACCAGCCTGAGTCTTGCTGGGGCAAGGCCTCGCGGGAGCTCCTCGGGGGCTGAGCGCGCCTCAGTCGACCGTGATCGACTTGGAGACGTTCTTGGGCACGTCCGGGTGCACCCCGTGGTTCTCCACGCGGTGCTTGTTGAGGTATTTCATCTTCGCCACGGACATGTCGAAGGCGAGCAGCTGCAAGACCACGGCGGCCTGGTAGGGGAACAGGTTGGCGTCGAACAGCTTCGGCACCCGGACGTAGCGCTGGTAGTAGTTCTCCACGCCTGCCGGCCGCCCCTCGAGGGCCTTGCGTAGGTCCTCGTGATCCTGGGCGATCAAGACGATGTCGGCGCCGCGGATCTTGTGGGTGTGGATTTGGGTGATCGTGATCTTGACGTCCCGCTCCACGGGCGCGCAGAGGAAGATCAGCGGGTAGTTGCTGAAGTAGCGCTCGAGGTTCACGTGTTCGCGGTAGCGGAGGTAGGCGTCTTCGACGCCCTCGCGCTCCGCGCCCGGCTCGAGCGCGTGCGCGGGGCGGAAGTCGCGGAAGCCTATGTCCTTGAACATGTCGAGCAGGTCCTCGAGCCGCGTGGGCTGGCCTCCTGCTCCAGCAAACTTGCGCTGGCAGACGTCCTGGAAGAAGTGGAACGCGTCGTTGAGCAGGCGCTCGAGGTCGGTCAACGAGAAGATCGTGTTCTTGCCGAGGATCGTGTTCGGCCCGTGCTTGAAGTCCGCGGAGTCGTAGCCTTCGCAGTGGTTGAGCACGACCTCGCGCACCTTGAGCGCGCCCTCCTTGGCCGAGCCGATCAGGGAGGTCCCGAGGATGTGCATGGAGGGCTTGAGGAACAGGCGCAGCGCGACCTCGGAGACCGCCTCTTCGACGCTGCGCAAGGTGAAGTCGAGGGTCGACTTCACCTTGAGCATGGTCGCGCGGACCTCGGCGAGGGGCATGACCGCGGCGCAGGCGAGGGTATGGAACAGCGCGAGCTGGCTCACGAAGGACTTCGTCGCCGCGACCGCGATCTCGGGCCCGCACAGGATCGGGAGGAAGAAGTCGGAGATCTCCTGGGGGATCGTCGAGAGCTCGTTGTTGACCAGCGAGACGAGGCGGATCCCCTTGCCGTAGCGCGCGCGGACGTCGTTGAAGATGTCGAGGAGGTCCTTGGTCTCCCCCGACTGGGTGACCCCGATCAACACGTCGGCTTCGGTCAGCGAGTTGAGGTACATCGAGCGGAAGCCGCCGGGGTTGATCGGCACGATCGCGAGGCCGGCGATGCTGTTGAAGAAGCAGCCGCCGACGAGCGCGGCGTGGTACGAGGTGCCCGCGCCGATCGCGAACACCCGGCCCCCGGCCTCCTTGCAGCGCCGGATCAGCTCGGTGAGCTCGTTGCGGAACCAGGTCACCTTGCGCTTCTTCTTCCACACCACGACCCGGTCGAGGAGCCACAGCGCGCGCCGGCGGCCGGGGTCGAGCTCCAGCAGGTCGCCGAGGAGCAGCGCCTCGTCGGAGCTGAACGCGGGCGCTGGCTCGCCGAGCGCGGGGTCCGCGTCAGCGAGCAGCGCGCGGAAGTCTTCGCGCGCGAGGAGCGCGCTCAGCGCGGCCTCGAGCGCCGGGCGCTCGAAGACGTCGTAGAGCCGGAGCAGCTCGAACACGAGCTCCTTGCACGCGGGGCGGTGGTCTTCGAACACCGCGAACAGCTCCGCCTCGCCCTCTTCGGGGAAGTAGTACTGGATCAGGCGGTCGAGGTTCTCGCCGGTGCTGTAGATCTCCTGGTGCATGAAGAACCGGTAGCGGCTCTGGAGGGTGACGTCGGCCACGTTGAGCCGCGAGCGTCGCAGCCCCGGCTTCGACTCCCGCGCCTCGCGCAGCGAGAACACGCGGTAGTCGTCCGCGGTGAAGTAGAGCCCCTCGCCCTCGGAGAGCGGGATCAGGAAGCGCGTCTTCGAGAGGACCGAGGTCAGGTCGGAGGACACGACCACGAAGGCCCCGTGGGCGTCGCTGCCTTGCCCCGCGTAGAGCGACGAGCCCGACTTCATGGCGAACACCCCAGGCAGGTCGGGGAACGCCACGCAGGCGGCGTAGGAACCCTCGACCCGCTCCTGGGCGCGACGAATGGCCGTCATGGCGAGCTGGATCTTCGCGGCCTCCCCCTGGGGAGGGTCGGCCTCGGCCAGCTCCGCGTATTCGTGCTCCACGACGTGCACCAGCATTTCGCCGTCGTTGTCCGAGCGCACCTCGTGGTGGTGCTCGGTGAGGAACTCCTTGAGCTGGTCGGTGTTCGAGATGTTCCCGTTGTGGGCGCCCACCAGGTGCAGCCGACAGCTCATTTCATGGGGCTGCGCGTTGAGGTCCGTGACCGAGCCGTAGGTGGCCCAGCGCACCTGCCCAATGAAGCGCACCCCGCCCTCGCGCTCGAGCTCCAGCTGACGGATCACCGTCGACGGCGCCCCCACCCGCTTCTTGAGCACGACCTGGCCCTCGGCGTCGAGGAACGCCGCCCCCGTGGAGTCGTAGCCGCGGTATTCCAGCTTGCGCAGCAGGTTCGCCGCCTCCTCGCCGAGGGCGGCGTTTGGCTTGCCGTAGACGAGCCCGACCACTCCACACATGCAGACCTCCCAAGGCCAGGCGGGTCGCCCGCCGCGGAGGGATCGTATGCGGTCTGGGGGCGGGCGACAAAGCGCGCGGAGCGGGCTCCGTCTCGCCGGCCCGGCGCAGGCCACGGAAGCCGTGGGGCTTTTACGATTTCGCCACATATGCGCCAGCCCTGTGGCATGGAACGCGCGGGCTCCGTCCGACCGCCCGCCCTGGACAGCGCTTGGCGAGCCCACGACCGAGTTCATTGGAGTTGGGGCGATGTCCCGCGGGAGGACCGTCCCGTGCGGGAAGGCCCGCGGAACACCCCTCGGAGGCCCCCATGACGTCTCGTTCGCTGCTGCTCCTCTCCGCCTGCCTGCTCGCCTGCGGCTGCGGGAGCAAGAGCTCCCGGTCCGGCGCGACCACGACCGCCGCGCCCACGACGAGCTCCACGACTGGCACCAGCCCCTCCTCGAACACAGGGACGACGACCACCACCGCGCCGCCCCCTCCCGCGAACTTCCAGCCCGTCGCGTTCACGGGCCTCGACCGCGGAGTCAGCAGCCCGCGTGGAGTCAACGTGGGGGCGCACGAGGTGCAGGTCGCGAGCGACGCGGACTGGACCACCTTCTGGCCGACGCACAGCGCCGTGATCACCCCCCCCGCGGTGGACTTCACCCGCGAGTCGGTGCTCGGCACGTTCATGGCCCCGACCCCGGGCAACGCCAACGGCACTCAGGTGATCAACGTGTGGCGTGACCTCACCTCCGACGACCTGCGTGCCCTGGTGCGCGAGTTCCGTCAGGGCGCGTGGGCCACGGCCACCGTCCGTGTGACCACGACCCCCTACGACCTGGTCGCGTGCGCGACCCCGGTCTCTGGCCAGGGGTCTTTGACGGTCGAGCGCCAGGCGCTGCTCGACTTCGAGGTGCTCGAGGCCGGCGCCGACAACGCGCTCGGGGTCAACGACCCAGCCTACACCGGCGGACTCCAGGTGTTCCGCGACGCGGCCGCCTTCAACGCCTTCTACGCCCAACTCCACCCGGGGGTCCGGCCGCCGGCGGTGGACTTCCAGCGCGACATGATCGTCGGGGTGCTGGGCCCGCACATTCCTCGCTTCGGCAACTCCGTCGAGACCCTGCGCCTGGTCCACGACCCCGCGGGCAACGCGATTCGGGTGCGCTCGCGGGTGAACCCCTACCGCGGCGGCGCGGCGCCGCCGCCCGCGGTGGAGGCCCCCTATCAGCTGCTGCGCGTGAGCCCGGCCGCCGGCACGATCCGCGCGGAGGCCGAGGCCGCCCTGACGCTCCCCACGCCTGCGGGGGGTCTGGCGCGGCTCCACACCGGCCCCGCCGAGGCGCGGGTGGTCCGCGACGCCGCGCGCTTCGCCGCGCTGTGGGCCGCGCGGATCGGGGGAACCCCGCCCGTGATCGACTTCGCGGTCGACCAGGTGCTGATCGCCTTCGAGCCGGCCGGCAGCTCGCGCGCGATCACCCTCGCGCGCGCGGTGCAGCTCGAAGACCAGGAGCTGGCGGTCACGATCCACACGCAGCTGGGCGCGCTGGTCCGAGACCCGCGCTACGCCCTGGTCACCACCCCGCAGACCTACGGACCCGTGAGCTTCGAAGAGGTCGACGTCACCCCGCGCCCCTGATCTCGGATCGTGAAACGCTGAGCGAGACGCTTCGAGACGCTAGCCACGCCCAGCATAGGACTTGCGCTAGGCCCTCGGCTTGCACGGTGGCGTCCAGTGAAGCGACTGAGTCTGCTCTTGCTCCTCCTGTGCGCGACCGTCGCGCGGGCCGACGACGACGTCCTGCTGCAAGGCTTCTACTGGAACTGCCCGCAAGACTGGTGGGTCCAGCTCAAGGGCGAGGTCGCCGAGCTCAAGCGGGCGGGCTTCAGCGCGGTGTGGCTCCCCCCCCCGCAGAAGGGCGCCGGCGGCCGCGAAGCCATGGGCTACGACGTCTTCGATCACTACGACCTCGGCGAATACGACCAGAAGGGGACGGTGCCGACCCGCTTCGGGACCAAGGCCCAGCTCAAGGAGCTGGTCGCCGCCTTTCACGCGGAGAAGATCGAGGTCTACGCCGACCTGGTGCTGAACCACATGACCGGGGGTCAGCTGGTCGACAACCCGCTCAAGGGCACGCAGACCTGGTCGAGGTTCAGCTACCCCCACGGCAGGTTCGAGAAGAGCTGGCGCGACTTCCACCCCTGCCCTCAGCACCCCGACGAGGACGCCCCCTACCACTCGAACGTGTTCGGTGAGGACCTCTGCCACGCGAACCCGCGCGTCCGCGACGGCCTGATCGAGTGGGGGGACTGGCTGACGCGCGAGGTCGGCTTCGACGGTTACCGCCTGGACTTCGTCAACGCGATCGAGCCGACCTTCCTCAAGGCCTTCCTCAACGCCAAGTCCATGCGCGGGAAGTTCGCCGTCGGCGAGCTCTGGCACGGCGACAAGCGGGTGCTCGCCCAGTGGGTCGAGGACACGGGCGCGAGCGTGTTCGACTTCAACCTGTTCTACCGCCTGCAGGGCATGTGCAACGCCCAGGGCAGCTTCGACATGCGCCAGCTCGCCAGCGAGGGCTACTTCCGAGTCAATCCGTTCAAGGCCGTGACCTTCGTCGAGAACCACGACACCGCGCGCAAGGAGCCGGTGATCCACGACAAGCTGCTCGCCTACGCGTTCATTCTGACCATGGAGGGCCGCCCCTGCGTCTACTACGAGGACTACGCGGTGCACGGCCTCAAGCCCCAGATCGATCCGCTGATCGCCGTCCGGCGTGAGCTGGCTGGCGGCTCGAGCTCGGTCTTGCACGCCGACGAAGACCTGCTGGTGATCCAGCGCAACGGCCACGAGGATCGTCCGGGGCTGATCCTCGTGCTCAACGACGGTCAGCAGGCGCGGAGCGCATGGGTGACGTGCAAGTGGCCCGACGCGGTGCTCCTCGACCGGGTCGGCGGACAGCCCGAGCAGCGCGCGCACGCCGACGGCCGGGTGCAGCTCGGCGCGCCGGCGCGCGGCTACGCGGTCTACGCGCCGCGCGTCGCCAAGCCCCAACCCGCCTCGCCGGGCGGGATCAGCGGCGCCCTCGGGCAGTAGCGATCGCCGGGCTCACTCTCCGGGCGCGACCTCGGGCTCGTCGCCGCGCAGGCGAGGCGGGAGCTCCTCCTCCAGCCAGCGCACGACCTGCAGCTCGAGCTCTTTGAGCGCGTGGGGCAAGAGCGCGTCGCGGACGTCCTCGTAGTCGTCGCCGCTCAGGGTGTAGGGGTAGAGGAAGAAGAACCCAGAGAGGCTCCACCCTCGCTCGGAGTCGTTGAGCGAGCGTTCGTGGACCGCGGTGAACTCGCGCGCCAGGAGCGGGCGTCCGCTCTCGAGGTGGATCACCGAGACCCGCGCATGGAGCCCGACCTCGTAGACCTCGTCGGCGATCATGACGACCGGGAGCAGCCCCGGCCCGTAGAACAGCACGAAGTTGGCCCACCACCAGGCCCCGTCGCGCCGGACCCAGGCCACTTGCTGCTCGAGCAGGTCGACGTGGATCAGGAGCTCGGCCCGCTCGTCGGCGGCGAGCTCGAGCAAACGCGCCTGAAGGTCGCCAGGGTCGTCGGCGGAGACGACGAGGGAGACCACGGGTTCCCGCGAAAACGCCCAGCTGCACACTCGAGTCAAGCGCGCGCCGACCAACCCCGCCGCCGAGGGCGGGGCGCTCCAACGGTTCGGGCGCTCGGCCAGGCGCAAGCGAGGGCTCCAGGTCGTGGAGTCGACCCCTGCCGAGGCCGCGGACCCCACGGCGGCGACGTCCGCGGTCGAGGAGTCCAAGGCCGCGACCTCCCCCCAGCCCGGCGCGGTCGAGTCCACCGCCGCGACCTCGCCGGGGGCCGCAGACGTCGAGTCCACCCCTGCCACGGCCTGCGAGCCAAGCGACGCCCGCGACCCCGAGTGGATCGCCGCGAACTCGGCCGGGAGCCACGGCTCGCCCCACTCCAGGGGACCGGCCTCGGGAGCCTCCTCCGTGACCGCCAAGGCGAAGCGCCACTCCAGCCGCGCTCCGTCGGGCAGCTGCACCTGGGCATACCGTGGGTCGTCCTCGAGCGCGAGCGGGGGGTCCACCGAGCACCCGACCAAGAGGCCGAAGCACACGCTCCATGTCAGCGCGTAGCGCGCCGCGCACAGCCAGGGTTGCACCACCGCGCCCTCCTCGGATCTCGACAAGCTACGCGCTACGCGCCCGAGGATCAAACCACGAGCGCTCCGGCGGCCGACTCCCTAGCCCGCACTCCTCACCACTCGCTCCGCTCGTGGATTCGAAGTGCGGCCAGCAGTGTTGCTTAAGACAGTGAGACCCGGTCTGCGGCCGGGTACCCACTGTCGCTTGCGCCTCGCTCGCGGCGGCAGAGCCGCCGACTCGCTCCGGCGCAGCCCGCCTGCTGCGCAGGCGGCTACCCCGCAAACTCACCACTTCGTGGTGAGCTTTGCGGGCTAGGCCCCAGGCGCCCCCAGCGCCAGCCAGCGGTAACCGTAGCCAGGGAGCTCGAGCGAGCAGGTCGGCCCGGAGAGCGGCGGCAACACGGCCCCGCTGAACACGTCGCGAAGCGCCCGCCCCACGTGGTCGGGGAGCTCCAGCTCTGCGCGCTGCGGGGTCGACGCGAGGTTCGCGACCACGAGCAGCTGCTCCCCCGAGTCGCCGCGCACGAAGGCCAGCACCCGCTGGTTCTCGGGCTCGTGCACCTGCAGGCCCCCGCGGGCGAGGACCGGCAGCTCGCGTCGCAGGGAGATCAGGCGTCGGGTCCACTCGAGGAGCGAGCCGCGCGCCCCCTCCTGCGCGGCGACGTTCACCGCGGGTGGCGCGTAGTCAGGGTCGCTGACCACGGGCAGGTGCAGCCGCTCGGGGGGCGCGCTGGAGAATCCAGCGCTCGGGCTCGCGTCCCACTGCATGGGGGTCCGTACGCCGTCGCGGTCGTCGAGGTCGAGCTCGTCGCCCATGCCGAGCTCGTCGCCGTAGTAGACGATCGGGGTCCCCGGGAGCGAGAACAGGAGCACGTTGAGCAGCTCCAGCTTGGCGCGGTCCCCGCCGAGCAGAGGCGCGAGCCGCCTCCGGATCCCCACGTTGAGCTTGGCGCGGGGGTCCTGAGCGTAGACCTCGAGCATGAAGGCTCGCTCGTCTTCGCTGACCATTTCCAAGGTCAGCTCGTCGTGATTGCGCAGGAAGGTGGCCCACTGGCCGCTGGGCGGCGGCGCGGGCGTCCGCGCGAGGATCTCGACCACGGGCCGCCGGTCCTCCTGCGCGAGGGCCATGTAGAGCCGGGGCATGGCCGGGAAGTGGTAGACCATGTGGCACTCGTCGTCGTCGCCGAAGTAGCCGACCAGCTCCTCGGGCCACTGGTTGGCTTCGCCGAGCAGCATGCGCCCGGGGAAGCGCGCGTCGACGTGCGCACGCAGCTTGCGCAGGAAGGCGTGGGTCTCGGGCAAGCTCTCGCAGTTGGTGCCCTCGCGCTCGTAGAGGTAGGTCACCGCGTCGAGGCGCATGCCGTCGACGCCCAGGCCAAACCAGAAGTCGACCACCTCGAGCAAGGCCTGCTGCACCCAGGGCGAGTCGAAGTTGAGGTCGGGCTGGCTGCGGAAGAAGCGGTGCCAGTAATACGCCTGCGCGACCTCGTCCCACTCCCAGTTCGAGTCCTCGTAGTCGGGGAAGATCCGGCGGACCCCGGCGTACTTGTCGGGGGAGTCGCTCCACACGTAGACGTCTCGCTCGGCGCTGCCCGCGGGGGCGCGGCGGGCGCGCTGGAACCAGGGGTGCTGGTCGGAGGTGTGGTTCAGCACGAGCTCGGTGATCACGCGCAGCCCGCGAGCGTGCGCCGCGGCGATCACGGCCTTGAAGTCGTCGAGGGTCCCCAGATCGGTGTGCACGCCGAGGTAGTCGGCTATGTCGTAGCCGTCGTCGCGCAGCGGGGAGGGGTAGTGCGGCAGCAGCCACAGCGCGGTGACCCCGAGGCGCTGGAGGTAGTCGAGCTTGCTGAGCAAGCCTGGCAGGTCCCCGATTCCGTCCCCGTTCGTGTCGCAGAACGAGCGGACCTGGACCTCGTAGATCACGGCGTCCTTGTACCAATCGAGGGGGCCGTCCATGGCTGAGCTCATGCAGCAGACGTTACCAGCGCGTCTCCTCCGCGCCACGGCCCTGGAGACGCGCCCGCGTGCGCCTCAGCGCAGGCCGCGCTCGACCGTGGCCAGGCGGCGCTGGAGGCGGTCGAGGTCCTCCTGCAGGGGGTGCCCTTCCTCGTCTCCGATCGCCTCCCGCCAGCGAGCACCCACCGCTGCGAGGGCAGCGCAGCGCTGCTCGCCGTCGACCTTGAACAGGTCACGGGCCAGGTGCTCTTTGTGCCAGACGCTGCGGGCCGCGCTGAACAGCAGCCCGGCCTGCCGCCGCCCGCGCTTGGCGGCCAGCGGCGCGTCGCGCAAAAAAGTGCTGAAGGCGAGCATGGCCTCGGCCGGGTCCCCCTCGATCTGGGTGCGGTATTGCAGGTAGGCCGCGCGCGCGAGGTCGCCCATGAGCTCCTCGCCCTCCACCAGCTTGAGCGAGAGCTTCTCGCTCTCGGCGGGGTCTTCGGGATAATCCTGGGCCATTTGGGTCGTGCGCAGGTCGAGCGCGACCATGCCGGCGAGCAAGGCGGGCCCGCCCGGCTGGGGCTGAGCGAGGAGCGCTCGGAGCTCGCTGTAGTGGGCCTCGAGCAGC
>JAGQRJ010000316.1 GCA_020425635.1 Planctomycetota bacterium
AGCGGAGCGAGTGGTGAGGAGTGCGGCCTAGTTGCTGCGGAGCAGACCGCGGAGCTCGATCCGCGGGCGCACCGCCTGAGATTTGCTCCGCTGCAGGATCCCGCGGCGGCGCTCGGCGAGGCCGGCGAGCACGCGGGGCACGAGGGGGTCGCGGCCGCGGTCGATCTCGCGGAAGCGCGAGCGCGCGGCCGAGCGGCGCGCGATCCAGCCCTCACGACGCACGCGGTAGATCACCCGTCGCCGGCGAGCCTCGACCGGGGCCACCAGGCCCAGGAGCGTGCTCCCGGCGCCTGCGGGCTCCGGGGCGGTCGGGGTGCCGCCGCGCACGAGCGGCGACTCCGAGGGATCGAACCCCGGGCGCTCGGCCGGCGGGGGGACGACCGAGAAGCCCGGGCGAGGCACCTCGGGGGAGGGGGGCTGCGTGCTCATGGGAAAGCTCCGGGCTGGGGATAGGCGTTGCGCCTGTCGCAGCCTGCCCCTAGCTTACACGACGGTTCGCGAGGTGAGCCATGCCAGAGCCTTCCAGGGCTTGGCCAGACAACGCGCCCGGCGCTTTTTACGTCGACGAGACCTGCATCGACTGCGACCTGTGCCGCACGACGGCGCCGGACTGCTTCAGCCGCTCGGAGAACGGCTACAGCTTCGTCAGCCGTCAACCCGAGACCGAGCGCGAGCGCCGGGACTGCGACCTGGCGCGCCGGGAATGCCCGGTGGAGGCGATCGCCGGACCCGCGTCCCCTGAGCCGAGCGAGGGTTAGCCCTCGTCCTTCTCCTCGCCTTCGTCCTCGCCGTCTTCACCCTCGCCCTCGGCTTCGCGCAGGGCGGTGGCGGGGTCGTCCCAGTCGAAGGCGTCGTCTTCGTCTTCTTCCTCGTCGATCCACTCCTCGGCCTGGCCCAGCGCGCGCGTGAAGACGCCGAAGCCCGACTCCCAGTCGAGGCCGAGCCCGGAGGCGGCCATTTCCATGGAGCCCAGCTTGTCGAGCATGTCGCCCTTGGCGCGCGCGAGGAGGTAGACCTCGACGGGGTCCGCCGGATCTTCGAGCCTCGCAGTGACGTGCTCGGCGAGCCACTCCAGCCCGGGGTCGCCCTCGAGGTCGTGGTTGGTCCAGCCGCGAATCGGGCCGGCTTCGAGGCGCGAGGAGAGGTCGAGGATCCCGCTGGAGAAGGCCTGCGCCGCAGCGCGCGGGATCACCGCGCGCACCATCTCGTCGCGCTCCTTGTCCGACCCCTTCTCCTCCTTGCGCTTCTTCTTCAAGTCCTCGCGCTGCTTCTTCTCGATCCGCTTGCGGATCGCCGTCGAACGCTGGCGGCGCTTTCTGCTCATTCGGGCTCCTCGACGCGCGATCTTAGCCCGGATCCGCGCCGAAGCGAACCCGAGCGAGCGGACTCGCCCGTGACGGAGCCCCGCTCGCCGGCTATCATTCGCGGTCTCGAGCGACCCTCCTGGGCGCTCGCTCCGTCGGACGCCACGAGAGGCACCCATGAAGCTCCACGACTTCCTCCAGCGAATCCCGCAAGCCTTCGCGATCGAAATGCTCGAGGCCTTGCCCGGGCCGGACCGGCGGGAGCTGCTCCGGACCCACGGCGCGCGGGTCAAGGCGGGCCCGGGAAACCTCAAGCGCTCGGCGCGGGTCAGCAAGGAGGCCAAGCTCTTGACGAGCGCGCTGCTCAAGTCGCAGGAGCCCGACGAGATCCGCAGCTTCCTGCAGGGGTGGCTGGCCCGGCGCGCGGACATGGTGGTGCTGCTCCTCGACGCCTGGGAGATCGAGCACTCCAACGGGATCGTCGAGGACTTCGACTGGGTGCCCAAGCTGACCCCCGAGAAGGTCAAGGAGTCGCTCTCGGTGCTCAAGCCCAGCGACGACGACGAGCCGATCTTGCGCGAGCGCAAGGAGCAGCTCGAGCCGATCGCGCCCTTGGTCTACTTCGCCTACCTCGAGCTGCCTTGCTCGGCAGAGGTCCTCGACCTCGACGCGGTGCTCAAGTCGGCGGAGGGAGTGCCCGCGCAGGCCTAGCGCCCCGCTGAAGAGGGCCTGGCGAGGCGCGCGCTCAGCGCGCGGAGTAGACCACCACGCGCGGCGGGCCGGCGCGCCGCTGCCAGCGCGGAACCCGGACGAC
>JAGQRJ010000317.1 GCA_020425635.1 Planctomycetota bacterium
CGCCTCGCAGGCGTCGATCGTGGCACGAATCGTGCCCCAGCCCGCGCGCCCCAGCGCGGTGGCGCAGGCGATCTGCACCTCGGGGTGCGGATCGTCGAGGCCCGCGTTCAGCAGCCTAAGTGCTTGTGGGCTCGGCACCAGTCGCCCGGTGGCGCTCGCCGCCCGCAGCCGGCGGGCAGGGTCGGAGGCGCGCAGGGCGCTGCGCAAGACCCCCCAGGCCAGCGACTCCAGCAAGCGCTCGTCCTCCCCCGCCAGCTGACGCAGGGCCAGGTAGTCGAGGGCCGCCTCGTCGCTCCAGCCCTCGCTCAGGCAGAGCTCGATCACGCGCCGGTGGGCCGCGGCGCGCTCGGTGGGGGTCCCCTCGAGGGTCGCCTCGCGGGCCTTGATCAGGGTCCGCTTGGGGCTGGGGAGCCGGTCCGGCCCTGGGGCGGCGCAGCCGACCACGATCAGCGAGAGAAAAGCGTAGGATTCGCGCCGCATGGTGCTCTGAGTCTGGCAGAGCGCCGTGGTTTCTACCACCGATCAAACCGCTGGGAACTCCCAGCGGGCGAGGGGCGTCGAAGCCCCGTCAGTCCCCTTCGCCCCGCGAGGAAGTCTATGCACCGCACGTGCTTCGCTCTGTTGGCCGCCTTGACCGTCGTGGTCGGCAGCGCCCCCGCCCAAGAGACCCCGTCCGGAAAACGAACGGTTTACGTCCCCATCGAGAAGTTCGATGACATCTTCGACGACGAGGGCGGCGGCGTCTTCATCCCGATTCATGAGCTCGAGGAGCTGATCGCCGAGGCGCTGCGCCAGGCCACCGGCTCGCACACCCCGGTTAAGGCCCCTGACGCCCCCCCCGCCGACTACGTGCTGGTCGGGGCCCAATTCAAGGGCGTCGCCGGAGAGAGCGTCGTCCGCTTCGACGCGACCTTCGACTTCGAGGTGCTCAAGGACGACGGCTGGGTCGTGATCCCGATCGGGCTCGGCGAGGCCGCCCTCGAGTCGGTGAACGCCGAGGGCGGGCGCGCGATCGTCGGGCCCCTCAGCCAGTTCGCCGAGCGAGCGCCGCAAGACAAGCGCCAGGCCATGCAGCGAGCAGGCGGCTACGGGATCGTGGTCAAGGGCGCGGGTCGCGTGACGACCACCGCGCGCTTCGCCGTGCCGATCCAGTCGGCGCCCGGCCAGTCGAGCTTCAACCTGACGCTCCCCAGCGCGGCGCTCAACGAGTTCCGCGTGACCCTGCCGCAGAGCGGCCTGCGCGTGAAGGTCGACAACGCCCTCGCCACCGAGGAGCAGAGCCCCGAGGGCAGCGACCAGACCGACGTCCGCGCCTACTTCGGCGCCGCGGCGAGCGCCAAGGTGACCTGGAACCCTCGCCCCAAGGAGGTCGAGGGCGTGACCCGCGACCCGCTGCTGTTCGCCTCGACCGAGGCCGCGCTGTGGGTCGACGAGGGCAGCCTGCAGGCGACCGTGCTCGTCAACTACCGGATTCGCCAGGCCCCCTGCGACACCTTCGAGCTCAGCCTCCCCGCTGGCTACACCCTGCTGAGCGTGGTCGGCGACAACATGCGCTCGGACCCCGTCCCCACCGAGCAGCCCGACGGCAGCCAGAAGATCGTGATCAAGCTGCACGAGAAGGTCAGCGACGCCTACGCGCTGACCGTGCGCATGGAGGCGATCCGCGAGGAGGGCAAGCTCGAGGTCAGCTACCCGCGCGTGGTCGCGGTGGGCAGCGAGCGTGAGAGCGGGATCCTCGCCGCGAGCAGCACCCAGTATCTGACCCTCGAGCCGACCCCCGGCCGCGGGGTGACCCAGATCGACGCCGGCGGCCTGACCCAGACCCTGGCCAAGGCCCTGCGCTACGAGCGCAAGGAGGGGCGCCCGCCGCTGGTGTTCCGCTACCTGCGGCAGCCCTACGCGCTGAACCTGCGCGCGAACCCCGTCGAGCCCGAGGTCGAGGGCAAGCTCCAGACCCTGGCTGTCGTGCGTGACGACGAGGTCAAGCTGACCAGCACCGTGCTCTACACGATCCGCAAACGCGGGATCTTCGGCGCGCGCGTGCTCCTGCCCGCGGGCTTCGAGCTCGACGAGGTCGGCGACGAGCGCACGGTCAAGGACCACCGCCTCGAGGAGCCCACCGACGAGGAGAAGGCCCTCGGCGCGGCGAAGGCGCTGGCGATCGACTTCGTGCGCCAGCAGAACCCGACCCCCGAGGGGCGACCCTTCCCGCTCACGATCACCGGGCGCGTGCTGCGCAGCGCAGACGCCGTCGAGACCGACGCCTGGAGCCTGCCGACCCTGCACCTCTCGGGCGTGAAGCGCGAGACCGGCGTGCTGGCGGTGGCGAGCATGACTCACCTCAAGCTGACCCTCGAGAAGGAGAAGCGCAAGGGGCTGACCGCGCTGGGCACCCACGAGCTGCCCCAGCAGAGCTTCCTCCACGGCGTGCGCGCCGGCGAGGAGATCTCCTTCGCGTTCACCTACGCCAAGCCCAAGGGGATCGAGGCGACCTTCGCGATCAAGAAGCGCGAGCCCCGGGTCAGCGTGCGCACCGAGGCGCTCGTCGACGCTCAGGAAGACGTGGTGCGCGTGGAGACCGCGCTGAACTACACGGTCGAGTTCGCCGGCGTCGAGCAGATCCGCTTCCGCGCGCCCAAGGCCCTCGGCACCGAGAGCGAGCTCAAGATCGAGGGCGCGAACGTCAAGGACAAGCTCGTCGCCGACGACCCCGAGCAAGAGGGGCGCGTGATCTGGACGGTGCCCCTGCAGGGCAAGGCGATCGGCAACTTCACGATCAACCTGCGCTACGACATCAAGCTCGAGAACCTCGTCGCGGGTAAGCCGACCGAGGTCTCGCTGCACGAGATCGAGGTCCTCGACTGCTTCACCGAGACGGGCGACATCGCGCTCAAGAAGCACGAGAACCTGGTGATCACCGACAGCGACGCGTTCATGGTCGAGCGCCGCGACAAGCGCGAGCTCCCCGAGCGGCTGCGCAACCAGGGGGCGATCCAAGCCTACCGCTACGTGAGCCACCCCCACACCCTGACGCTGAACCTGGTGAAGTACAACTTCCGCGCCCCGGTCGGGATCCTGGTCGAGCACCTGCACCTCGACGAGGTGATCAACCGCGACGGCAAGGTCCAGGTCGAGGCGACCCTCGCCCTGCGCAACAACGCGGAGCAGTCGCTGAGCGTGCTGCTGCCCGCGGGCGCCGAGTTCGTCGGGCTGCAGGTCGCCGGGGAGACCGAGGAGTGGTCCGAGGGTCAGCCCGTCGGCGACCGTCCCACCGTGCTCGTCACCCTGGGCGAGGCCACCAAGGCCAACCGCGACGAGGCGTTCCAGATTCGCCTGCGCTACAACCTGCCCGGCAAGGGCGAGCTGAGCGGCATGGGCACGATCGCGTTCTCCGGGCCGGAGTTCCCCCTGCTCGAGGGCGAGAGCGTGCCGGTGGCGCGGCTCACGCGCCGGCTCTATCTGCCGACCGACCTCGCCTACCTCGAGTTCGACACCGACGGGACCAAGCACTTCGAGGAGTGGACCTTCTGGGAGCAGCTCAAGCTGAGCCTCGGAGTGCCCACGGGCCGCGAGCGCCACAACCCCCTGGCCGGCGCGAGCCGGGCCGAGCAGGAGATCGCGAACCTCCTCGGCATGGCCAAGCGCGACCCCACCGGCTATCAGCCGCTGAACGTCCCCGCCGACGACCCCTACCTGATCGAGAAGCTCGACAACCCCATGGAGCTGAAGGTCCGCTTCAGCAGCTGGGCGCTGTTCTACCTGCTCGACGTGCTGGCCCTGCTCGGCGTCGTGGGCGCGGGCGTGCTCCTCGACCGCAAGCAGATCCTGCGCGCCGGGTTCTACGCGCCGCTGGCCGTGGCGGCCTGCCTCCTGGGAGCGGCCTTCGTCGGCCGCGCCACGGAGCCGCTGTTCGCCTCGGGCTTCGTCGGCGCCCTCGGCCTCAGCGCCTTCGCGCTGCTGCGCGGGGTCTGGCAAGAGCTGACCGTGCGCCGCCACGAGCGACGCCTGGCCGAGCTCCAGGAGGAGGCCCAGGTCGCCCGAGCCCGAGCCCAGGCGGCCGAGGCCGAGGCGCGCCTGCGGGGCAACGCTCCGGCGCCTGCGGCCGCGGTCGCGGCCTCGCCGAAGAAGGCCCCCGGGCTCTCGCCCGAGGAGCGCCGCGCGGCTGAGGAGATCCCGCTGCAGAAGCCAGACGACGCGAGCTCCAGCGAGTCCCCCTCGTCCGGCACCGACGCCTAGGCCCCCGAAGAGATCACGGAGATCACGCCATGAAGCGCGTCCATAGACTCCTGCTGCCGCTCCTCGGCGCGGCGCTCTGCGCCTCGGCCCAGGACCCCAAGCCTCGCCCTCCCCAGGTCGAGGAGGTCCTGATCCCCGAGCGCGCCTTCGACGACGTGTTCAAGCGCTTCCCCAAGGGCGCGATCATGACCCGCCAGGAGCTGAAGACGCTCCTCGACAAGGCGGCGGCGCGTCCCGCGCCGCCCCCGCCGCCGACGCCTTCGCCGGTGCCGGGGACCCTCGAGCACCTCCAGGTCGAGGGCCGGATCGGCGCCGATCAGGTGGCCAGGGTCCACGTCGACGCGCGGGTGCGCCTGCTGCACGCCGAGGGGCGGATCCCGCTGCCGCTCAAGGGGCAGGGCGTCACCGAGCTGCTCCTCGACGGTCAACCGGCGCGCGTGCTCAGCGAGGGAGCCTACCTCCTCGTGCTGGTCGCGGGACCGGGTGAGCACACCCTCAGCTGGTCGCAGCTGGTGAAGGTGCAGCCCGGCGAAGAGCGCGGCTCGGGGGTCTTGACCCTCGCGCTGCCGAGCGCGGCCAGCGGGCGCCTCGACGTGACCGCCGCGGGCGATCTCGAGCTCAACCGGGTGACCGGCGGGGTGGGCTGGACCGAGGCAGGCAGCGAAGGGCAGACCCAGCTCGCGTGCGCCTTCGGCGACCTGCAGCAGCCGCTGAGCCTCGCCTTCCGCCCGCGCCGCGACGTCTCCCCGGTGACGCCGTACACCACCGGCGACGTGTTCACCCTGTTCTCGGTCAAGAACGACGTCGTGACCCTCTCCTGCACCCTGGCGATCGGCGTCTACCGTGCGCCGCGTGAGGTGCTGCACGTCGACCTCCCCCCGGGCTTCGTGCTCCGCGGCTTGCGCCCGATCTCCCAGGGGCTGGGGGAGCTCGCCCCGATCCAGGACGAGCGCAGGGTGCGGATCGAGCTCAACGCCCCGCGCCAGGGCGACCTGTTCTTGCAGCTCGTCGCCGAGCGCCCGCTGCGCGCGGGCGAGGGGCTGACCCTCAGCCCGGTGGTCCTCCCCGACACCGACCGCGTCGCCGGCATGCTCGCCGTCGCCCGCGGCGACGACACCCGGATCCGCTTCCAGGCCGAGCAGGGCCTCGAGCGCGCCGACCTGGCGGCGCTCCCCCAGCAGCCCGAGGGGATCCTCCGCGCGTACCGCCACGGCGCGGCCGAGGGCAAGCTGACCCTCGACGTGCGCCCGCTCGAGCCGCGGGTCGACCTCTCCATGCGCGTCGCGTTCCAGCTCGAGGCCCGCAGCGTGCGCGCGGTCGCGGCCTTCAAGTACCACGTGCGCGAAGGGCGCGTGTTCGCCCTCGAGGCCGACCTGCCCCCGGGCTTCGTCGTCGAAGACGCGGCCGTGCGCCTGGTCGGGACCTCGGCTCCGCCCGAGCACCAACTCGACCGGACCTACACCGCGAGCCCGGAGGGTGAGCAGACCCACCTCCAGGTGAAGCTGCCCCAGGGGCTCGAGGCCGGCCAGGAGCTCGTGCTCCTGTTCCAGGCCCAGCGCGAGGAAGACTCGCCCCTGGCCGGGCGTACGCTTCGGATCCCACGCCTCAGCGGGAGCCCCGCAGCGTCCAGCGGTGGCTACCTCGGCTTCGCGCCCGACGCGGCCTACCGCCTCCAGGGAGAGGGCTTGACTCAGCTCGTCGGCGTCCCCGCCGCGGAGCTGCCCAAGCTCGGCCTCCAGGTCCCGGGGCTCGTGCTCGGCTACCAGATCGAGGGTGAAGCCTACGGCGGGACCCTCGAGCTGACCCGCCGCGAGACCCGGCTCAGCGCCGACCTCCACGTGCGGCACCAGGTCCAGGAGCGCGTGGTCAAGACCGACGTGCGCGCCGAGCTCAACGTGCAGGGCGCGCCCCTCGAGACCCTCGACGTGCTCGTGCCCGCCGGCCTCGGCGCCAGCGCGCGCTTCGAGCACCCTGACCTGCACGAGGACCGCGAGCGGATCCAGAGCGCGGACGTCCCCGCGGGCTGGGAGCGCTACCGGCTGCGCTTCGTGCGCCGGCAGCAAGGTTCGCTGCAGCTGTTCGCGCACCTGCAGAGCAAGCTCCCCCCGAGCGAAGAGGGCAAGGACGCGGTCGAGGTCTCGGCGCTGCCCACGCTGCGCCTGGTCGAGGCCTTCCGTCAGCGCGGGCAGATCTCGATCTACTCCGCCGACGCCACCGAGCTCGAGGCCAGCGGCACCGGCGTGCGCGAGCTCGAGGTCGCCGAGGTCGAGGTCGAGGGCGGCGCGGGCTACCCGCTGTTTGCCTATGCCTTCGTGGGCGAGCAGCACGCGGTCGGCCTCAAGGTCCGGCGGCACGAGGCGGCCCCCATGCTGACCGCCGTCGCCGAGAGCCTCGTGCTCCAGACGACCACCGGCGCGGACGGCCACAGCCGCCACACCGCGACCTTCTCGGTCAAGAACCTCGGCAACCAGTTCTTCGCGCTGCGCCTGCCCGAAGGCGCGCAGCTCTGGAGCGTGGTCGTCGACGGCGAGGGCGTGAAGCCCGCCGAGCGCGACGGGCTCATGATCGTCCCCATTCCCGTCGCCGGCGAGAAGTCGGCCCAGGACGCGGTCGACGTGGCCGCGACCTACACGGTGAACCGCGCGGCCTGGGGCTCCCTCGACGACCTGCGCCTGGTCGCGCCCGAGCTCTGCCTCAACAGCGAGGACGTGGTGCCCGTGCTGCGCACCGAGTGGCAGCTCACGCTCCCCGACGACTATCAGGTCATGGAGGTCTCGGGCAACGTGCGCCAGGATCTGGGCAACCCCGAGCGCACGCCGCTCCTGGTCGGCACCCTGCGGCGCATGTCCGAGGGCGGCGAGTGGCTGTTCGGCGTGGCGCTCCTGGGCCTGCTCGTGGCCGCCAGCGCCAGCGCGCGCCGGCTGCTGCTCGTGACCCTGCTCGGGGCGGAGACCGCGCGCCGCGACGCGACGCGCGGCCTGGCGGGCGTGCTCGGCAAGCGCGCGGTGTGGATCGCGCTCGCGGTCGTCGCGGGGCTCGGGTTCGTGCTCTGGCTCCTGTTCAGCGCGGTCGGCGGCGCGGACCGCGGCTTCAAGGCCGCCACCCCCATGGCCGAGACGAGCGCGCGCTACGCCGGCGGGGCCGCTGGCGCGGACTACGCGAGCGACGGGGCGGACTACGAGTACGAGGCGACCAAGGCCACGGACGACGACGACTACGAGGAGCGCGCCTACCGGTCCATGGGCCAGTCGAAGGGCGCTCC
>JAGQRJ010000047.1 GCA_020425635.1 Planctomycetota bacterium
GAGCGCGCACCAGGCGGTGTTCCACGTGCACTTCCACGTGATCCCCAAGCACGCCGACGGGACCGGCCTCGGTGTGGGCTGGCAGCCGCGCGCGCTCAGCGACGCCAACGCCGCCGAGCTGACCCAGGCGATCACCGCAGCCTTGGGCTAGCCCGCACTTCTCACCACTCGCTCCGCTCGTGGATTCGAAGTGCGGCCAGCAGTGTTGTTCAAGACAGCGAGACCCGGCCTGCGGCCGGGTACACACCGTCGCTTGCACCTCGCTCGCGGCGGCAGAGCCGCCGACTCGCTCCGGCGCAGCCCGCCTGCTTCGCAGGCGGCTACCCCGCAAACTCACCACTTCGTGGTGAGCTTTGCGGGCTAGCAGAGGCTCAGTCGATGGGCAACGCGACGAGCTCACCGCTGGAATCTGCAACGTAGAGCGTCTCATTGCTGGCAGCGAGGCGCGCCGAGCCGGAGGCCTGGTACCGCCAGCGCGGGGCGCCGTCGGCGACGGCGAGGCACCACACCGCCCCCTCTGCGGTGGCGACGAACGCGCGCGCGCCGACGACGACGAGGTCGTGGATCGGCTGGCCGAACGCCCGACTCCAGCGCGCCCGTCCGCGCTCGAGTTCCAGGCACGCGACGCTGCTGCCGTCGGCGGCCCACACTGTGGGCTCATCGCCGGGGGCGTAGACCAGCGGTGCAGCAAGGGGGTGGGGCAGCCCAAGCGCCCAGCGCTCGGTGTCACGGATCAGGCGCAGGCGCCGGTCCTCGCCGAAGACAACGAAGCCCAGCTCCGTGAGCAAAGGGGCCGCCGCCGCGGGGGAAGGCGGCGCGTGGGTCTTGGCCACCTCCCTGGTTCGCAGCGCAAGGGCGATCACCTCTCCGCTCCGGGCGTAAAGCAAAGCATAGCTCCCACGCAGCTGCCCCCCAGCCAGGGGAGCTCCGGTGGGGGTCGACTCCCAGAGCACCTCGCGCGTCCGCGCGGAGACCAGCCGCACGCTCTTCCCCCGCAGGAGGACGAGCGCGCCGTCGAACACCCCGAGCAACTGCACCTCGCCCAGGGGGTTCGGGAGCGTCCAGCGCTCTTTGCCATCGTCGAGCTCGAGGACCAGCAAGCGCTCGTCGGTGGCGAGCACGACCTCGTTGGGGCCCAGCGCTGGCGGACCGAGGGGCTGCTCGCCCGGCTCCAAACGTCGAGTCCACTGCTCCTGGCCGCTAAGGTCCAAGGCGCGGACCCGCTGGTCCGTGGCGCAGGCAACCACCCGCCCTCTGCCGACGGTTGGGCGCTGGGTGTAGGGCCCCAGCGCAGTGTGACGCCAGCGGAACTCGGGCGCGAGCTCGACGATTCGGGTCGGTGCCGAGTCGGCCGCGGCGAGGTCGAGCCGCAGCACCTGGGTCCTGAAGCCGCTCATGCTGACGGTCAGTTCCAGGGGCTCGACCCCAACCTGCAGGGTCTGAGGACAGGCTCCGAGGCTAACGCCAGCGCGCGAGAGCTGCGCCCCGGCGGGCAGGCTCTCGACGTCGAGGGCCACCCTCATGGCCGTGGACGCCGGCGTCCAGCGCAGGTCTGGTGAGGCAAGCTCGCGGGCCACGTCGAACTGCTTTTCGCGCGCTCCCCGCTCCGCGTGCCCCGCGGCCTCGGCAGCCAAGGCGCTGGCCCGGGCCTCCTGAGCGGCGTAGGCCTCGAGCTGGGGCCGAAGGCGAGCTGCCCAACGCGGGAGCGCAGCCTCGACGCGCCGCACCGCGGCCCGCTCCTCGGCCGCCGCGTCGAGGTCGCGCTCGGCGACGAAGTCCTCGCAGGCGCGGCGCGCGAGGGCATGCTGCCAGCCATAGCGAGCGGCGAAGTCTGCGAGCGCTCCGTAGGCCGTCGGGTAGTCGCCAGCGAGCGAGGCGTCGAGCGCCACGTCGCGAGCCTGGGCAAAGGCGAGCCGCGAGCTCCTGTGCCCCCACGCCCCGATCGCCGCGACCCCAACGAGCCCCCAGGCCGCGACGGCGAAGAGCTTGCCGCTGCGTCCCGTGCCTGGGCGCAGGTCGCGCGCCTTCGCTTGCAACTCGGCGTCACCCGGAGCGAGGTCGATGGAGCGCGCGAGGCAAGCGCCGGCCAGCCCACGCTCTCCGCGGGCCTGGTAGAGCTCGCCAAGAGCTGCGTAGTCCCGTGCGGCACCCTGACTGTCTCCCATGGCTTCGCGCAGGTCGATCAAGCGCCGGCGGTGGCCCACGTCCGCCGGCTCAAGGCGCACCACGTTCAGCATTCGCTGCAGCGCGCGGTTCAGCAGACCGAACTTCGCGTAGCTCTGCGCCAGACCGAGCCACTCGCCGACCGCCTCTGGGACGCGCTTGAGGTTCTCGTAAATGGTCGCGATCCGCTCGCGAGCGAAGAACGCCTCGGGCACGATCCCCAGGACCTCGCGGAACACCCCGATCGCTTGCTCGGGGTCGCCGCGCTCGAGGTAGGCCTCGCCCACAGCGCGCAAGTTGTCGACGGCGGCGCCGTGGTCACCTAGCGCCTGGTAGCCGTGCGCCAGCCGCCGTTGCGCCTGCAAGCGATTGATCATGAGCTCCAGAGCGCGCTCGATCCCCTCGATTTCGCTGACGACCTCCTGCTGCCTCCGCGAGCTGAGGCCCTCGCCGCTCTCGGGGCTGTAGGGCTCGAGCACCCGCTCCCGCAGCAGGTCTCGCACCTTCTCTGCGACGCGCAGCGCGTGGAGGTTGGAGCTCTTGCGCCCGGCGAGGAGTAAGCGTTCGAGGCGGCAATCTCCCCCGTTGGCCTTGATCGTGTTCAGCAGCGACAAGGTCAAGCGATCGGACTCGTCAGGGGTCACAGGCCCCCGGGTGTAGCGACTCTTGGCCGGCGGGCCGAGCACCTGCTTGAGCTCCTTCCAGGCGTCGACCCTGCCGAGCACCTCCTCCAGCACCTTGTCGACCCCGGTCGAGAGGCGCACGGCCTGCAGGCGACGGTCGAAGACCTGCCGCGGCGGGTCGCCCGGGGCGAAGGTGAACTCGGCGCCGTCCCACACCATCAGGTCGAACAGCTCGTGGCGCGCGACGAGCTTATAGGCGTCGTGGGTCACGCGCTCGAGCTCGAAGTTGTCTGCGCAGGCCCTGTCGAGCGCGTCCGGCTCGACTTCACCCTCGGGGAGCCAACCCGGCTGATACTTCGGGTGGCGGCGAATCGCGCCGACGATGTCGATCGCTTGCCGCTCACCGACGCAGGTGATCCGCAGCCCACCGTGGGTGTAGAACAGGCACTTCTCGCTGCGCCCGTCGGAGACCACGAGGTAGGCCAGCTTGCGGTCCTTGATCACCCGTGTGAGCAGTCTCGCAAAGGCCCGGGGGCTCCAGGGACCGTGCTCGGTGCGGGCGTCGCTGAGGGCGGGCTGCTTCATTTGCCGACCTCAGGGAGCGCGTCCGCAGCGAGGCGCAGCCCGCAGTTGGAGTGGCGCTCGTCGACCTCGACCTCGAGGTAGAAAGCGCCCCGGGCGTTGTCGACGTATCGGGTGAGGATGCTGCCCCCCCGCAGCCAGCCGCGCGGGGCGCGTGAGGAGTGGTTCGGTGCGAGGGTCAACTCGGCTGCGTTTCCGCCCATGTCCAGGCACCCGATCGGGCTCAGGTCTGCCGGGAAGGCGCCGGGAGGGCGCAGCGTCCCCCCTGCCGCGGCCAGATTGCAGACGTCTTCGCGCGGGGTGTCGCCCCAGGGCCAGCGCTGTCCAGCCGCGCCCCGGGCGGCGCGCTCCCACTCCCAGGCAGTCGGAAGGCGACAGCCGACTGCTGCAGCGTAGCGCGCCGCGTCGCGCAGGCTGAGCCCCACGACCGGCAGCTCGGCTTCCTCGGGCGCGGGCGCCCCCTCTCCCCAGGGCAGATAGAGCCCACGCTTCAGCGCGACTTCCGCGTATTCCCTGCGCGTGACTTCGCGCCGCTTCAGGTAGCAGCCAGCGAGGTCGCGCTCGACGGCCAGCGCTCCCTCGCCGGAGGGGGCTTTGCCGCCAGGAATCCAGGCGAAGTCCGTCTCCTCGAGCCGGGTTTCGGCGTCGTGGATCAAACTCTGGACCTCGCGCTCGACGTCGGCCCCCAACGTCGGAGGGAGGGTCCGGAGCGCGTCGAGCGCTGGCCCCACTTCACCTGCCCGGAGCAAGGCTTGAGCGCGCTCCACCGTTGGACGCGCGGCCGCGTCGAGCTTGGCCTGGAGCTCGGTCGCGCGCTCGCGTAGCGCTGGCTCGCCCGGCAACGCCTCCTGCAGCGCAGCGAGCTCGGCCAGGGCGTCTGCGGGGGCAGCCCCCGCCGCGTCGAGGCGCTGTAGCGCTCGCCGCGCCAGGGCCGCCGAAGGCCCAGCGCTCGCCGCGAAGGCCAGCTGCAGGTCGGGCCACCCCAGCGCCAGGACTCCCACGAAGGCCAGGCCCGCCAAGGCCAAGACGCCACGCCCCCGCGCCGCAGGAAGTGGCGCGGGAGGGAGCTCGAGCGGGGGGAGTTCCGGGGTCAGCAAGAGCGTGGGGCTGAGCGGAGCGTCGCGCTCCGGGGGAGGTGTCGCAGCGCTGGACGGAGCAGCGTCAGGGGCTTCCGCCGCAGCGAGCGCCGCCAGCACAGCCTCGGTGTCGGGGTAGCGGTCCTGCGGGTCCTTCTCGAGTAGCCGGCATACCACCCGCGAGAGGGGCTCCGGCACCTCGTCGCAGCGCTCGTGGGGTGGCACGATCGGTTCGCCCACGTGCTTGAGGATTAGCTCGTAGGCAGACTTGGCCTCGAAGGGCGGAGCCCCGGTGAGCGCGTGGTAGAGCGTCGCGCCGAGGGAATACAAGTCGGCCCGCGCGTCGACCGGTCGCCCGTCGACCTGCTCCGGCGGGATGTAGTGCGGCGTGCCCTGGATCCGACCGCCCATGGATTGCGTTGGATCGTCGGCCATGCGGGCGAGCCCAAAGTCCGTGAGCAGCAACGCTCCGTCGCTCCCGACCAGGATGTTGTCGGGCTTCACGTCGCGGTGGACGATCCCCGCCTTGTGGGCCGCGCCGAGCCCGAGGCACAGCTCGCGGGCTGCCTTGAATGCGCGCTCGGTCGACAAGCGCCCGTCGCGCTCGAGCAGGTCGCGCAGCGACCCCGCGGCCACGAGCTGGACCACGAGGAAGTGCAAACCCTCCTCCTGGCCGACGCCGTAGATCCGCACGATGTTCGGGTGCTCGACCTTCGCGAGGGCGCGCGCCTCGCGCATGAACTGTTCGACCTGCTTTGGGTCGCGGGTGAGCTGCTGCGAGAGCACCTTGACCGCCACCAGGCGCTCGAGCCCAAGCTGCTCCGCGCGGTAGACCGCGGCCATGCCACCCATGCCCAGGAAGCCATCGATCCGGCAGCCTCCAAGGGTCGTCCCCTGCAGTGCACGGTGCCGAGGCACGACGGCTTCGCCGGATACGGCGGGCTGAGATACAGGGAGCGTCTTGTCGTTCACCGCGGACGACCCCAGCCTGCGCGCACAGCAAACACGTTCAGTCCGTGGGGAGGCTCGTGACCCGGCTGCCGGTGAACACGAACACCTGGTCGTCGAGGACCACGGGCGCCGAGGCGGTCTGGTTGTGACCGGTCCCCAAGTCTTCGCGGTGCTTCCAGAGCACCTCGCCGCTCTCGCTGTCGAGCGCGAAGAACACCCCGACGGCCGTCCCGACGTAGATCACGCCATCGGCGACCGCGGGAGCGGTCAAGTCGGCAGGCCCCGCCCAGGGCTTCTCCCAGGCAGGCTTCAGCGTGTTCTCACTGAAGCTGAAGGCCCAGAGCTCGCGACCGGCCGTCACGAAGATCCGGTTGCCGATCACCTTCAGGGCGCCGATGCTCCCGTGCAGCTGAATGCTCGCGATCCGCTCCATGTGAGCGGGGTCGGCCACGCCGACCACGTGCAGGCGACCGTCGGCGGTGGCCAGGACCAGGCGCTGCGCCCCCACGGGGACGGGCCCGGCCACCACGTCGTCGCTCATGTCGAGCTGCCCGAGCTTGGTCTGGCGCTGCCAGTCGAGGGCGTAGAGGCTGTTGTCGGTCGAGCCCACGAACAGCGTGCTCGTCCCGAGGAAGGTGGCGGGGGTCGTGATCCGGTTCTCGGTGCTGAAGCGCCACGCGACCTTGCCCTGCTCGGCCCCCAGCAAGAGGAGGTCGCCGTCTTCCGTGCCCACCGCGACCAGCTTGCTCGCCGGGTGGAACGTGGCGGGCGAGGTGATCGGCGAGCCGACGTTGCGCGTCCAGAGCCGGTCCGTGGGGTTCGCGGGGTCCATGGCGATCAGGCGCCCCGTGGACGAGCCGGCGATCACGAGCTGCCCCGGCAAGACCAGGACCTCGGGCGTCGGATCGCCGTAGACGCCGATCTGGTGGACCGCCTCGACCTCCCACTCCTGGGCCTCGCGCTGGAGGTTGAAGCCGCGCAGCGCGCCGTCGTGGCCGACGAAGAACACCGTGCCCCCGCGCGCCGGGTCGAGGACGGGATCGTGCGCGGGCACGACCGGCTCGGGCACGTCTCGCCCGCCGATGTTGACCTGGATCCGCCCGAGGTCGAGGGTCCGGAGCACCTTGCGCTTGAGCTCCGCGTCCCACTCCTGCAGGTGATCGCCGACCTCCGCGGCCGCCGTGAAGGGTTCGAACCCGTCGACCTCGACCCGAACCTCGACCCGTGAGTGCGGACGCACCCACACCACCCCGGTCCCTGCGGGCTGGGTGCGCTCTTCGTGCACCTGACTCGCGCCGAGGAAGATCTTGGCCCCGGGGGGATCGGAGTAGACGACCACCGGCACGCGCAGCGCGTCGATCTCGTCCGAGAGGTCGGGCACGTCGCGGTAGGTCGTGATGATCTCGTTGACGAGGTGCACGTAGGCCGCCCACTCGTGCTGCGCCGAGAGCTCGCTGAGCTGCCCCATGGCCGCGCGTCCAGCCTCGAGCTTCGCCCGCAGCTTCTCGAGGGTCAGCTCGTCGCCGTCGGGGGTCTCGGGGTCGAAGTCCGAGAGGCCCTCGGCCGCCTTCGCGCGCTGCTCGAGGTCGGCGATCGCGCTCAGCGCCTCGGCGCGCACCTCGTCGCTGACGTCGGGGATCGCGTCGAGCTGCAGCTTGAAGCGCTGGGCGAGCGCGCGCAGCTCGGGACCGGTGACGGTCGGCGGGAGCGCGTCGCGCTCTTGCTTGAGCGCGAGCAGCGGATCGTGCTTGCCGGTGAGGGTCAGCGCGCCGAACACGAGCGCCGGGATCAAGAGCACGAGCCCGATCACGATCAGCAGCTTCGGGTTCATGCCCCCCTTGGAGACGCCCGCCACCTCTTCTTCGATCCGCCGCTGTTCGTCCTTGCCCCCGCCGCCGATGAGGTGCGCCGGCAGGTCGAGCCCCGCGGTCGGGTCGTCGTCGTCGTCGATCTCGAAGCTCTGGGTGACGTCGTCGGGGTTCATGATCATGGACGCGGAGCGGAACTGAACGCTCGCCACCTGGGTCCGCGCGTTCCCGCCGGCCACGACCGTGTTCTGCTCTTGCCCCACGGCGATGGTGTGGTCTTCGTCGCCGACCCGGATCGTGGCGTCGGAGCCCTCGCCCCCGACCCGCATCGTCGGGTCGCCCCCGACTTGAACCGTGGCGCCGTCTCCGCCGCCCGCGACGTTGATCGTCGCCCCCTCGCCGCCACCCGTGACGTTGATCGTCGCGTTGCCCTCGTCGTCCTCGGAGGCGATGATCGTCTGGTCCAGGTCTCCGGCGTGCTTCCCGCCGCTCGGGGCCTGGCGCGCGGGGCGCGGGGCGCGCTGGGTCCCGCCGGGCCCCTCCGCCAGCGCAGCGCTCGGGTCCTCGAGCACCGCCGCGAGGTCACGCGCGAGGGCCTTGGCGCTCTGGTAGCGCTCCTTCTTCTTCTTCTTGAGGCACTTCTTGACGACCTCGCACAGCGACTCGGGGAGCTCGGCGTTGTAGACCTTGGGCGACTCCGGCGCGTAGAAGAAGTGCTTGAGGAAGATCTCCTGCAGGTTCTTGCCGTTGAAGGGCTTCACCCCGGTGACCAGGTAATAGAGCGTCACCCCGAGGGAGTAAATGTCGCTGCGGGCGTCGGTCGGCTTGCCGCCTGCCTGCTCGGGAGACATGAAGAACGGCGTGCCGACGATCTGCCCCGTGACCGAGACCTTGGTCGAGGAGTGGACGTGCTTGGCCAGGCCGAAGTCCATGACCTTCACGGTGTCGTCGGACGCCAACATGATGTTCTCGGGCTTGATGTCCCGGTGAATCATGCCCTTGCCGTGGGCGTGGGCCAGCGCCTCGGCCGTGTCCAGGATCCAGCGCGTGACCAGCTTCCAGTCCAGGGGCTTCCCGTCGACGACCATCTCCTCGAGGGTGGTTCCGTCGATGTATTCCATCCGGATGTAGTAGTACTCACCCTCCTGGCCGACGTTTTGAATGCCGACGATCTGCGGGTGGTTCAGCTGGGCGCAGGCCTGCGCCTCGCGGAAGAAGCGCTCCACCGTGTCCTCGGAACCCGTGAGGGCGGGGTTGAGGATCTTGATGCAGTAGGCCTTGTTGGAGGACTCTTGGGTCGCCAAATAGACGACGCCCATGCCGCCCTGGCCGATCTTGCGTTCGACCCGGCAGCCATCGATCAGCTTCCCGAGGATCGGGTCTTCGTCGCTCGACGTCGATTCTTCAGCCATGGGCCTCAGCCTATCAGCGCCGGCATCGTCCGGCAAGCCGAGCTACGGGCAAAAGCCATTGCGCAGCAGCCGCTTAGGGCGAGGCCAGGAAAGCCTGGCCGCGCCGCCTGCTCGAAGGCGGACGCAGCCCACAAGGGGTAGAATTTCCCCATGTACGACCGCCAAATGCGCAACCGGGTGATGTCGCTGGTCAGCCTGATCGTCATGGGCCTCCTGGGCACGGTGTTCCTGGGGGCCTTCTTCTACAAGGCGCGGAAGAAGCTGGACGTCAAGCTCTACACCTCGCCCCGGCGCACCCTGTTTGCTCTGTGGCGGGTCAACGAGCGCTTTCGCCGCAGAGACTACGACCAAAACGGCAAGCACGACTACGCCACGAGCCTCGAGCAGCTGCAGGCGGCGCAGTGCGTCCAGGACGACCTGGTCGAGGGCCCGGTGGCGGGCTACCGCTACCGCATGCAGCCAGACCCCGCCGAGGGCTACCTGGTCACCGCGACCCCCGCGGAGATCACCTCCAGCGCGCTCTTCTACCGCATGACGTCGGCGGGAGCGATCCTGGCCGAACCCGGGCAGCCGGCGACCCCCGAGAGCGACCTCTACTGGGACCGGCGCTACAAGTTCCAGTGGCCCCACGCGTGGCCCCCGGGAGAAGACGGCCAGGATTAGGCCGTGAAGCGCCCCCGATTCGGTCCTTAGGGGGCTCGTTTCGCGAGCCCCTCGCCCTCGGCAGGTGAACTGCGAGGGCTCACCCCACGGGGGCCGCGGGCGCCGGGGCGCTTCGCGCCCCTTCCCAGCTGCGCTGCGAAGGCTCCGCCGGGGTCGGGCAGGGGCCGCATGGCTTCCACGGGGCGGGTTTCGGTGCGGCTCGTGCGGGGTCTCTCCTCGTGTGTAGACTCGGAGAGGCGGGACAGGATCCAGGACCGACGAGCAGCGTGAAGAATTCGAGGCGACGCAGCGTGCGCGGCAGCCTCTGTGTGGGGTTACGCGGGTGAAGCACTCCTGGCGAAAGGGGCTGCTGCCGCTCGCCGTGGGGCTCGCCCTCGGCGTCGCCGGGCTGGCGTTCGCCCACCTGGCGGGGCTGACGCCAGACGCGTGGGTCGAGGAGGGCTTCTTCGAGTTTGGCCCCCTGCAGCAGGAGCGAGTCGCCGCGCGCGGGTTCACGCTGTTCAGCCTGGCGTTCCTCGCGATCCCGCTCGCCCCCTTCGTGGCTGGGCGCAGCCTGCCCGTGATCGGCTGCCCCCCGCTGTATGCCGCGTCGTGGCTCCTGCTCCCGGTGTTCGCCGCGGTCGCCGCCTTCGACCTCGACTGGATCGGGCCCCAGGCGGCGCGCACCCTCGGCGCGAGCTCGCCGGAGCACCTGGCTCAGAGCGCCTTCTTCGCCTGGCCGCTGGCGATCTTGCTCGCGACCCTCGTCCCGGCCAACAGCAGCCGCGCGACGCTCAAGGGCGTGACCCTCGTGCTGGGCTTCGTGCTCCTCGGCGCCTGGGTGTGCTGGCTCCGCTTCGGGCCGGCGGAGCTCGCGGACCCCCGCGGACGCTGGATCCTGGTCAGCCTGCTCGCGGTCGCGGCGGGGGTCGCCTTCTTCGCCTGGCGCTCCCAGGCGGGGGTCGGCGGTGGAGCCGCGGCGGTCGCGGTGTGGTGCGGCGTCGCAGGGCTCACCGCGCTGGGGGCGGGACCCGACCGCTGGGTCGCGCTGCTGCTCGAGTGGGGCTGGCTCGCGCCCGAGCGCGCCGAAGGCTGGACGGACTCACCCGAGCGCCTCGGGCGCCTGGCGACGATCCTCCTGCCCGCGAGTTGGTTGCTCTTGCTGGTCGCGGAGTGGGTCCAGACCCTCAGTCACCGCACGAGCTACGACGCCCTGACCGAGGTTCACAACAAGGCCTTCGCCGAGTCGATCGTGAGCCAGACCTCGGGCGTGCAGCTCGGCCGCTCGTACGCGGTGGTCGTGCTGGACATCGACCACTTCAAGAAGGTCAACGACCGCCACGGCCACGGCGCCGGAGACGACGTGCTGCACGCGGTCGCCCAGGGCGTCGACGCGACGGTCGGTCGCCGGGGAACCGTGTGCCGCACCGGCGGCGAGGAGATGACGATCTTCCTCCCGGGCTTCGCCAAGGAGCGCGCGCTCGAGCTCGCGGAGGAGGTCCGCGCAGCGATCGAGGGGCTGCGGATCCCGACGCGCGACAACAAAGGACGGGATCAGACGCTCAAGGTGACCCTCAGCTTGGGGATCGCGGCGAACCTCGACGACGCTGGCCAGGTGCTCCACGGCGCCGTGCAAGACACCGTGGCAGCGGCGGACCAGGCGGTCTACAAGGCCAAGCGCCGCGGCCGCAACCGGGTCGCCAGCTAGGCCCCGCTTCTGGCCAGAATCCTTCCTTGCGTCAGCGCGGTACGCTACCCTCTGCCCGCCCTTGAGGAGGCGCCGTGAGCACCCATAGCATTGCCGTCACTGGATCCGTCGCGTTCGATCACATCATGAACTTCCCCGGGAAGTTCCAGGACCACATCCTCGCGGACAAGCTGCACGTGCTCAACGTGAGCTTCCTCGTCAACGACCTCAAGCGCCTCAAGGGCGGCTGCGCCGCGAACATCGCCTACGCGTGCGCCCTGCACGGCCTGAACAACACGCTCGTGGCCGCGGTCGGGAGCGACTTCGAGGAATACGGCGCCTGGTTGGCCTCCCACGGCGTAGGCCTGGAAGGGGTGAGCACCTTCGGCGAGTTCCTCACCGCCTCGTGCTTCATCACCACCGACGGCGACAACAACCAGATCACGGGCTTCTACCCCGGCGCCATGGCGCGAGCCGGTGAGGTCACCCTCGCCCAGCTCGGCACCAAGCCCACCCTGGCCACGATCTCGCCCAACGACCCGTCCGCCATGAAGGCCCTGCCTCAGGAGTGCCGCGAGCAAGGGATCCCCTTCCTCTACGACCCCGGGCAGCAGGTGATCGCGCTCTCGGGCGACGACCTGCTCCAGGGCCTGACCGGCGCCGAGGTGGTCGTGGCCAACGACTACGAAGCCGCGGTGATCTGCGAGAAGACGGGGCTCTCCGAGGAGGCCTTGCTCGAGCACTGCAAGGCCCTGGTCGTCACCCTCGGCGAGCGCGGCTCGCGGATCATGCTCGCCAGCGGCGAGCGCTACCAGGTTCCGCCGGCCCCCGTCGCCGAGGCCCTCGACCCCACCGGCGCCGGAGACGCGTTCCGCGGCGGGCTGGTCAAGGGCCTGGTGCACGGCTACGGCTGGGAGAGCGCAGCGCGCGTCGGCGCCCTGACCGCCTCCTATTGCGTCGAGTCGCGCGGCACCAGCACCTACCACTTCTCGCCGGACGCCTTCGCCGAGCGCTTCGAGCGCGTCTTCGGCGAGCTCCCGGCCGCGGTCTAGTTCAGGGCTCAGGAGTCAAGATCCGTGTGGGACACCATCGTCTCTCTGATCGCTATCGCGCTCGTCGTGGTGGTGTTCTACAAGCTCCCCGACGACGACGAAGACTGGCTGGACCCCGCAGCGAGCGGAGACGCTCCCGGGTCGCCTGAGTCGAAGGCGGCCGCAGCGCCCGCCGACGACGCCGCCAAGCCCACCGACGACGCCGCCAAGCCCGCCGACGACGCCGCCAAGCCCGCCGGCGACGCCGCAGCGCAGCCGGAGCAGCCCGCCGAGGACGCAGAGGAGGACGGCGCCGAGGAGCAGCCGGAGGAGCCTGCCGACGACGCGGAGAAGCCCGCCTCCTAGGACGAACCTCCAAGCTCGCGCACCTGTGCGACGAGAGCCCTGGGACCGTTGGGCCAATCTTGCCCAACGAACTCAAC
>JAGQRJ010000318.1 GCA_020425635.1 Planctomycetota bacterium
CTCCCTTGGGGTGAGGCCGAGGAGCTTAGCTCCGAGGCCGAGGGGGCTCGGGACGAGCCCCCTAAAGAAAGGGGGCTCGGGACGAGCCCCCTGGAAAAAAACTGATCCGGGGAGCGGGGCGCGTTCGTAGGGCTGGCAGACGAGAGGAAGGATCTCATGAAACTCAATCGAAGCATTGGACTGTTGGCCCTGGGGGCGACCGCCCTCACTGGATTTGCGCTCAACGCGCCCACCTCGGAGGCCTCGAGCCACCGCGAGGCGCCGGGGATCACGGAGGACCCCACCGTCGACTGCACCGACGTGTATGCCTTCGTGAGCCCCGACGACCCGACGAGCACGACCCTGATCGCCAACTACATTCCCCTCGAAGAGCCCTCGGGCGGCCCGAACTACTTCAAGTTCTCCGACACCGCGCTCTACGAGATCCACGTCGACAACAACGGCGACACTCAGGAGGACATCACCTTCCGCTTCGAGTTCACGACCACGACCAAGGTCGACGGCACCTTCCTTTACAACACCGGTCCGATCACCGTCGGGGTCGACGACTACGACGGGCTGAACGTGGTCCAGCGCTACACCCTGACCCGCGTCGACGGCGATCGCCGCACCGGGACCCAGACCGTGCTCGGCACGGGCCTCCTGGTGGCGCCCAACAACGTCGGGCCCAAGTCGATCCCCGACTACCCCGCCCTCGCCGCCGCGGCGACCTACAGCCTGCCCGGCGGGGTCAAGGTCTTCTGCGGTCAGCGTGACGACCCGTTCTTCATCAACCTCGGGCGCGCCTTCGACCTGCTCAACGTCGACGCCGTGCTCCCCGGCGGCCTCGACTCCCAGGCCGGGCTCGCCCCCGACCAGCTCGCCGGGTTCAACACCCACTCGATCGCGATCCAGGTGCCCAATTCCATGCTCACCAGCAGCGGGGCCCTCGTGACCGACGCCAGCGACCCGGCCGCGATCATTGGCGTCTGGTCGACCGCCAGCCGCCGCCAGGTGCGCCTGAACCGCACCGGGGGCCGCTCGGCCGTCGAAGGCGGCGCCTGGGTCCAGGTCTCCCGCCTCGGCATGCCGCTGGTCAACGAGCTGGTGATCCCCCGCTCGAACAAGGACGTGTTCAACAACGCCGAGCCCAAGGACGACGCCCAGTTCCTCGGCTTCGTGCAGACCTCGGAGCTCGCCGGCGTGCTCAACGCCCTGTTCGGCGTGAACGTCCCCGCCGGCCCCCGCGGCGACCTGGTGACCGCCTTCTTGACCGGCGTGCCGGGCCTCAACCAAAAGGGCGCCGCCTGCGAATACCAACGCCTGAACACCGCGATCCCGCCCACCCCGCCCGCCAGCCGCAGCCGCCTCGGCGTGCTCGGGGGTGACCTCGACGGCTTCCCCAACGGCCGCCGCCTCGAGGACGACGTGGTCGATATCGCCCTGCGCGTGGTGGCAGGGGTGCTCGATCCGACCTTCAACGTCTCGCCCAACAACGCCCTCGGCGACACCGTCGTCCAGAACGACCGGCCCTTCCTCTCGACCTTTCCCTACGTCGCGCTGCCCCACGACGGGGTGAACCGCGTGCACCAATAAGCCTTGGCTGGCGCGAGGGGGTTCTTCCCTGACCCGTACCCCTCGCGTCGGCGGGCGCTCACTCACCCGCCTTCCTCGACCACAGTCTTCCCAAGCAACCAGGCGGCGCCCTCACGGGCGCCGCCTGGTTCGTTTGGTTCGTCGGCTGGCTCGAACGGGAGCTCAGTTCCCGCCGGCGGTGCCCTCGAGCAGGGTGCCCAGCCCCTGGGTCGCGGGGCGGTCGCCCCCGATCGTCAGGCCGCGGGTGCGGCCGAACTGGCCCTCGTCACCGCGGCTGCGCAGCGGCGAGCGGTCGATCTCGGACAAGGCCACGGCTTGGCCGTAGGCCACCAGGGCATCGTTGCCGTAGTGGATCCGGCGCACGCCGTCGGAGAACTCGGTGTGCGCCAGCGGGTCGCCGGAGTAGTCGAGGGCGTCGTAGCTCCGCACGAAGGCCTCGTCGTCGATCTCGGTCTCGATCACGATCCCCGAGTCGCCCACCCGGGCCGAGCGCGTGCGCACCGGCGGTCGGCGAATCTCGTCGGCGAAGGTCGCCGCGTTCCACGCCTGAACCAGCGCCTCGAGCGCGGTGGCCGGGTCGACCATGTCGGGCCCCGCGACCACCGCGACCCACTCGCCGCGCTGCTCGAACATGAACGAGCCCTGGACCTGCTGTTCGAGGTCGCCATGCACCAGGTAGTGATCGGCCTCGGCCACCGAGTTGAAGCGCAGGAGGCGCACCTCGGCGGCGTTCGAGAGCGGCGACCCCGGGCCGGGCTCGACGTGCAGGATCGACCCCTGACCGACGACGGCGCCCGAGGAGGGGGTCCAGGCCTCCCGCGCCGAGACCTCCCCCTTGAACTTGCGGGAGACCGCGTCGCTGAGGGGGTCGGCAGCGGGCGCGGTGCCCGAGGCGCCCTGCTGCTGGCGGCGCAGCTCGAGCTGCGCCTCGAATCGGCGCAGGATCTCGTCGTCGCTCAGCTCGGTCGCGTCCTGGGCCAGCGCGCCCCCGGCAAACAGGGCGCCGGCGATCAGGATCATGTGGTGCAGCTTCATGGGTGGGTGTCCTTCCGTTCCGTTCCGTTCACCCCCTCTGCATCGGCCGTGCCCGGGATGCCACACCCTTGCGGCAGGGGAGTTAGGCCGGCTCGTCCGATCTGGACAGGCGGGCGTGCGGCTTGAGGCGCGATCCTGGAGCATGCCTGGCGCGAACGCGACTTTCGCAAGCCACTTACTGCCAATGGATTACACGAAGCGTGCCCCGCAGCGGTTCAAACGGAGTGATCCAACCCCCGGGCCCCAGCCGTAAGGCGGGTGGAGCCAGGAACGAAGGAGACCCCATGCGAGCCGCCCTCACCGCAAGCTTTGCGCTCTCGACCGCCGCCCTCGGGGTCGCGCTGTTCAGCGCACGTCCGGCCCCCGCCCACGGCGGTCGCGAGCACGTCCACGGGCCCCACGGTCACACCCACGGCGCGCACGGTCATGCCCACGGAGCGCCCGGCCACGCGCACGCAGGAGGGGTCCCCGAGCTCGCCGCGCACGCCGACCTGCGCCTGCTGGCGCTCCCCGCCCCGGGGGCCGATTCCGACCAAAACACGACTCGCCAGGCCGTGGCCGAGGCGCTCGTCGACCACGACTTCCGCCGGGCCCTCGCTGCGGCCGAGGCCTGGGTTCGCGCGGGTCGCTTCGACCCCTGGACGCTCATGGCGGTCAGCGACGCGCACCTCGAGCTCGGCGAGCTCGACGCCGCCGAGACGACCTTGCAGCGCGTGCTCGACGTGAAGCCCACCGCCCCGACCTACTTCCGCGCCGCCTACCTGCTGCACCTCCGCGGACGCGACGCCGACGCGATCTCGGCCCTCGAGCTCGCGGTCGAGAGCACCCCTCGGCAGGCGATCCGCGAGCGCGCCTGGACGCTGACCGAGCTCGGCGACGTGCAGCGCTTCGCCGGCGAGCTCGCGGCTGCTGAGGCGAGCTACCGGCGCGCGCTGAGCGAGAACCCGCGCTGGAGCGGCGCGCGCGTTGGCCTGGCGCGTTGCGCCCGCGCCCGCGGCGAGCTGTCCCTCGCCGCCGAGCTCCTGCGCGAGGCCGAGGCGAAGCCCTCGACCCTCAGCGAGCTGGCCCTGCTCGAGCGCGCCCTCGACCAACCCCAGCGCGCGCAGCGAACCCTGCAGGAGGCGCTCGCGCTCGGGCGCAGCGACGACCACTACGCGCGCATGCTCGCCCACGCCCTCGCCGACCACGGCGTCGACACCGCGGAGGCCGTGGCCCTCGCGCGCCACGAGCTGATCGTGCGCCCCAACGCGCACACCTGGGACGCGCTGGCCCACGCCCTGTGGGCCGACGGCCAATCCGCCGCGGCCCTCTCCGCGGCGCGCCGGGCCCTGAGCTGGGGCACCCAAGAGCCCGAGCTCCTGTTCCACGCTGGGCTCGCAGCCGCCGCGAGCGGCGAGCGCGAGCAGGCCCGCGCCTGGCTCAGCGAGGCCTATCGCCGCGACCCAGGCTTGACCTGGCACCCCCAGGCCCTGGCCCTCGACACGCTCTGACCCACCACGACCCCGGCGTCGCGCTCGAGCGACGCGACGCACCCTTCACCCGATTGGAGGTCACCATGACCCGCTTGATCTCGACCGTCTCCAGCCTCGCCCTCGTGTTCGCCGTGTCCCTCGCCGCCGTCGGCTGCCGCGACAGCAGCTCCCGCCCGGGCGCCTCACCCGGCGCCGCGGGGAACGCGGGTCCGCCGAGCTCCAACCAGAACCCCTCAGGCCCTCCTGGGGCCGCCCCTCAGGCTCAGACCGTGGCCCAGCTCACCGGAGACCCCGACGATCAGGTCTCGCCTCAGCTCCAGGGCCTCGTGGCACAGGCCCTCGCCCGCGGCGACAGCGACGACCCGCTGGAAGGCTTCTAGCCCCCGACCGAGGCGGAGCCGTAGCCCGGGATCGAGGCGGAGCTTTCGCAGCGAAGGGGCTCGAAGCGCCCCAGCGCCTCCGGCTCAGTCCCGCTCGGGCCGCGGCGGGCGGCCGGCCTTGTTCCAGAAGCGCACGAGCTCGGGGTCGTGGGTGTGCAGCGTGTTGACGCCCGCGACCTCGAGCACGACGTGCTCCGCGTCGACGACCCCCAGGCTCTCGACGATCCCCAGCTTGCCGTCCATGAGCCCGAAGGCCACGTCGCGGTCGAGGTCCAGATAGGGCACGCGGCCGTCGCGGGCGACGAAGAAGAAGCGCCGCGCGCCGTGGACCCCCTGCGCCATGCGCTCGCGGATCACGCGCTTCACGCGCTCCGCCCCCTCGGCCGCGAGGCGCGCCCTCTCGCGCGCGCGGGCGGCCTCGGCCTCGGCCTCACGCCGGGCGGCGTCCGCCGCGAGCCGCTCGGCCTCGCGCTGGGCGAGGCCGTCGCGCCCGAGGGCCTTCTCCTCGCGGCGCTCGCCGCGCTTGAGCTCGCGGGCCTTCTTCTCGTTGAGCTTCCCGGCCTTCACCAGCGCCGCGGCGAGCCCGGTGAGCTCCTTCTTGGGGCGCTTGTTCTTGTCTTTCGCCATGCCCCGAACCTAGCTCAGACCCGTCACCCGCCGCAACGGCGCCCGGGGAGAGCGGGTAAGCTCTCCGGCTCGGAGGTGCCCGGTGAGCGCGCAGGCAACGGACCAGGTTCGGCTCGGAGAGCAGACGGTGAGCTTCGAGGTCGGCGCGATCGCGCGCCAGGCGAGCGGCTCGGTGCTGGTGCAGGCCGACGACGCGACGCTGTTCTGCGTGGTCACGGCGGCGAGCAAGCCCTCGTCCCTCCCCTTCATGCCGCTGACCGTCGAGTACCGCCACAAGTTCGCCGCGGTGGGCAAGATCCCCGGCAGCTACCAGCGCCGGGAGGCCCGGGCGTCCGACGAGGAGGTGCTCACCAGCCGCCTGATCGACCGCTCGATCCGCCCGTTCTTTCCCGACGCCTGGCGCTGCGAGACCCAAGTCGTGGCGCACCCCCTGAGCTACGAGCCCGAGGCCGACTTCCAGGTGCTCCTGATCAACGCCGCGTCGCTGGCGCTCACCGTGTCCGACGTGGTGTGGGACGGCCCGGTGGCCGCCGTGCGCGTGGTGCGTCACGAGGGCGAGGTCGTCGCGTTTCCGCGGGCGGCGGTGAGGGCGGCGGCGGACCTCGACCTGATCGTGACCGTCAACCGCGCCGGGATCGTCATGGTCGAGGGCGGCGGCAACGAGGTCCCCGAGGCCGACGTGCTGCGCGCCCTGGTCCTCGCGCAGGAGGCGGCGCTTCCGCTGCTCGACCTGCAAGACCGCCTGCGCGAGGCGTGCGGCGTGCCCAAGCGCGAGCGCCCGCAGGAGGAGCGCGACGCCGAGCTCGCGGCGCGGGTCGCCGAGCTCGCCACGGAGCGCCTCGACGCGGCCCTGGACGTGGTCGAGAAGCACCCGCGCTACGAGGCGCTCAGCGCCCTGCGCGCCGAGGTCCTCGCCGAGCTCGACCCCGAGGGCGAGCGCGGCGACGCCGTGGGCGAGGCCTTCGAGGCGCTCAAGAAGCACGTGATCCGCACCCGCACCGTGAGCGGGCGCCGGCTCGGGGGGCGGCGCCCCGACGAGGTCCGCGAGATCAGCGGGCGCGCAGGCTGGCTCAAGCGCTGCCACGGCTCGAGCCTGTTCACCCGCGGCGAGACCCAGGCGGTGGTCACGTGCACCCTGGGCGCCACTCGCGACGCGCAGCGGCTCGAGACCCTCGAGGGCGACGTGGAAGACACCTTCCTTCTGCACTACAACTTCCCGCCCTACTCGGTGGGTGAGTGCCGCCCCATGCGCGGACCCGGCCGCCGCGAGGTCGGCCACGGGCACCTCGCGCGGCGCGCGCTGCTCCCGCTGCTCCCGCCCGCGAGCGAGTCGCCCTACACGATCCGCCTCGAGTCCACGATCACCGAGTCCAACGGCAGCAGCTCCATGGCCACGATCTGCGGGGGGAGCCTGGCCATGCTCGACGCCGGGCTCCAGCTCCCGCGTCCGGTGGCTGGGATCGCCATGGGCATGGTCCAGGAGGGCGACGAGGTGGTCGTGCTCTCGGACATTCTCGGGGACGAAGACCACGTGGGCGACATGGACTTCAAGGTCGGCGGCACCGAGCTCGGGGTCACCGCGATCCAGCTCGACAACAAGCTCGGCGCGGTGCCGCGCGAGGTCATGGAGCGCGCCCTCGAGCAGGCCCGCCTCGGGCGGCTGCACATTCTCGGCGAAATGGCCAAGGTCCTCGCCGCCCCGCGCGAGGCGCTCAGCGCGCACGCGCCGAAGGTCGCCACGGTCCAGATCGAGCCCCAGCGGATCGGGATCTTGATCGGACCCGGCGGGAAGAACATTCAAGGCCTGCAAGAAGAGACCGGGACCCGGGTCGAGGTCGACGACAGCGGGCTGGTCAAGATCTTCTCCACCGACGCCGCCGCGATCGAGGTCGCGCGTCAGCGCGTGATCGATCGCTGCGGGATCCCGCGCCTCGGCGAGGACTACGAAGGCCGGGTGACCGGGGTCAAGCACTTCGGCTCCTTCGTGCGCCTGTTCGAGGGGATCGAGGGCCTGCTCCCCGGCGTGCAGCTCGGGCAAGGAGACACGGTGCGCGTGCGCGTGACCGGGGTCAACGAAGAGGGCAAGCTCCAGATCCAGCGCGTGGGGGGCTAGCCGTGTCGGCCTGGGAGGTCTACCCCCACGGGGCCCTGCGTCAGCTCGCCGACCGCCTGTGGGCGGTCGAGGGCTCGCTGCCGCGGCTCCCTGTGCCGCGGACCATGTTCGTGTATCGCCTCGAGGAGGGCGGGCTGCTCGTGTGGAGCAGCGTGGCCCTCGACGAGGCCGGCATGCGCGAGCTCGACGCCCTCGGCCCCGTGCAGTGGATCGTGGTCCCCAACCGCTTCCACCGCATGCAGGCGCGGGCCTACCTCGAGCGCTACCCCGCGGCGCGCGTGCTCTGCCCCGCCGCGGCGCGCGACCACGTCGCCAAAGAGGTCACGGTCCACGGCACGGTCGAGGCGGAGCTGCCGCCGCTGGGGATCAGCGTGCACGCCGACGCCGGGATCAAGCCCAGCGAGGTCGTCTACGAGTTCCCGTTGGCCGACGGCGCGGCGCTCCTGTTCTGCGACGCGCTCTTCAACCTCCCGAACCGGGGAGGGCTCAAGGGCTGGATCGTGCGCCTGATCGGGAGCAGCGGATTCTTCGGCGTGACCCGGATCGGGCGCTGGTTCGTGGTCGACGACGCGCAGCGGTTCCGCGAGTTCCTCCTCGAGCAGAGCGCGCGCGACGACCTGGTCTTGCTCGGCGTGGCCCACGGTGAATGCGTCACACAGAGCTGCGGGCGGCGCCTCGTCGAGGCCGCCGCCCGCTTGTAGCTCCGCGCGAATGCGCCCTACTCGGAGGAGGGGTCGAGCACCCGCCCGAGGAACAGGATCGTCCCGGTCTTGGTGTCGCGGATCAGGTAGACGAAGGGGCGGTCCACCACGAACCCGAACGAGGCGGACTCGACGACGGCGACGACCGCCGTGGCGGCGGCGGCCTCCGCGCCCTGCTCGTCGAAGGCGGCCGCGGCCTTGTGCACGACCTTGGACACGTGCAGCAGGTTGTGCTCCTCGCCCGAGGAGCTCACCGCGGCGGCCATGCCCTTGAGGTTGGCCTTGCCCGGGTCGAACAGGTTGCGCATGCCCAGGGTCTCGAGCGCCTCCTTGAGCTCGACCTCGCTCTCGACCGCGAACTTGGGGAAGTAGAGCTCGTCCTCCGAGGCGTGGGTCTTGGCCAGGAGGGACTCGATCCACTCCGGCGTCAGGGAGGCCTCGAGCGCGCCCAGCGAGGCGGGGGTGTTCTCCTGGGGCAGGAGCACGATCAGGCTGGACTCGCCGCCGCGGTAGGGCAGCTCCGCCAACCGCACGCCGTCCTGGTAGGCCAGGTTCAGGGTCCCCTGCGACCGGTGCATCATGGGCACCGTCGCCATGCTCCCGTCGTGCCTCCAGAACACGCCGTCGCGCGTGTCCTTGGCGTCGAAGGCGGTCTCCCAGTCGCCCTGGAAATAGATCGCGTTGGTCAGCACCATGCGCGTGTCCGAGCTGAGGCTGCTGAGCAGCTCGGGGATCATGGGGTCGCCCGCGCGGTTGCGGGTCTGGTCCGCCACCCAGGCGTTGATCGCGTCCTTGGACCCGTCGGGGTCGCCCTTGAAGTCGAGCTCCTGCAGGCCCGCGCCGTAGTTCTTCTGTACGATTTGCTGGAAGCTGGGCTTGAAGTCGAAGCCCGACTGCGGCCAGATCCGGTTCGCGATCCGCAGCAGCTGGCCGGGGCCGGCGTTCTTGGCCGAGGCGGGCAAGCTCGCGCAGCCGCCGGGCTCGCTCTTGGCCCCGGCCTGCAGGGCGGCCGCCGCCTCGTCGCCGAGGGCGCCCGCCAGACCCGCCAACGGATTCGGCGGGCCGCAGCGCAGGCGCGGCGTGATCAGCGCGCGGTTGAGCTCGCCGAAGCCGCGGTGGACGGTGGCGTCGTCGCCCAGGTGCAGCACCGCCTGCATTTGCTTCTTGGTCTTGCCCTGGGCGCCGGCGTAGGTCATGCCCAGCGCGGAGCTAATGCTGTAGGGAGAGAACAGCAGGTTGTCCTTGGACTTGATCAGCTCGCGGTAGAGCTCGAAGGCGAAGGCGTTCGAGCCGGCGGCCGTGGCCTGGACCTCCGCGGAGGGCTCGGCCGATTTGGCCGGCGCGGGCTTGGGGGCCGACTTCTCGGGCAGGGGCAAAGGGGGGTCTTGGGCGTACGCAATGCTCGCGGCGAGCGCGAGCCACAGCAACGCGGGGGTCAGTCTCTTCATGGGGACCTCTTTCTGGCCCCCTCCCATGCAGCCCGCGTGCCCGACCCAAAGGCCAGAAATCCCGGTCCATCCTGAGACGGTCCCCTGTCTGGAGCGAACACGAGGGAGTAAGCCGCGCCCTAAGGCGCGACTTGCCTAGGGCTTAGCGCAGCCAACACGAAGCGCCGTCGAGGGCGGACGCCTTGAGGGCGCGCGCTACTGACCGAGCGCCCCGTCCACCGTGGCGGGGCGGGCGCTGCGGGCGCGCGCGAAGTTCGGCTCGAACAATCGCCCGTCCCAGGCGCGGACCGTGGCCGCGTCGTCGACCACGACGTTGACCTCGCGGCTGTTGTTGATCGTCGTCGTGTCGAGGTTTCCGCTGCCCACGAGCGCGACCTGGTGGTCGAAGGTGGCGTACTTCGCGTGGCTGGCGCGGGGGCCGTTGCCGACGATCACCGTGCCGTCGGGCGCGGCGTACCAGCGCAGGTCCAAGCGCGCCGCTGCCTCAGGCCCGCCGCGCTCGAGCACCCGGGCGTAGAGCTCGGCGACGTTCTTCGCGTTGCCGCCGCCGCGGCCAGGGAGGTTCTCGCCGGTCTCGTTGAAGGTGTGGGAGACGATCCCCTCGACCCGCACCCCCGCGAGCACGGCGTCGACCAGGGCGTCCTTGATCACGTCGTCGTTGAGGTTCGGCGTCTGGAAGCGGATCACCTCGCGCGCGTTGCGAAACGCGGCCTCGAAGGCGGCCGCCTGCGGGTCGTCGCTGGCGTTGGTCCAAGGGCTCTCGCGCCCCTTGCTCGTGGCGAGGAGCATGGGGATCGAGCCCTCCGCGGCGCCCTCGGCCTCGAGCGCCGGGAGCCACTCCCCGGTCGCCGCGTGCCAGCCCTGAACGTATTCGTGGCGCAGGGCGTGGGCCACGTCGCCCGAGAGGCCGAAGCCGGCGTCGAACCACGGCTCCCCCGCGTCGTGACACACCTCGAAGTTCGCGCCGGTGAGGATCGCGTCGCGGCCGTCGGTGACCAGCGCCTTGGCGTGCATGTTGTTGAGCAAGGCGTGCCTGTAGCCGCGCACCTGCACGTCGACCCGGGCGGGGTCGAGGCCCGCGCCCTCGAGCTGCTCGCGCATGGCGCGCATGGCCCCGCCCCCGCCCAGGGCGAAGGGGTGGTGGCTGCGCATGAAGCGCACCCGCGCGGGCGATCCGGGGGTCACCCGCGCCTCGAGGGTCCGCAGCCCGGCGAGGGCGCGCGCCGCCGCCTCGCTCTCGACCTCCCACACGAAGGTCTGCACGAGGACCTCGCGCTCGGCGCGCCCGATCAAGCGTTGATACTCCGCGAAGATCTCCGGCCCGGTGAGCAGGGCGCGGGGATTCGCCGTGTTGCGGGTGGTGAGCATGAGCCGGCGCGGGACCGTCCCTCGCTCGGCGCGGGGCAGGGCCGCCTCGACCACCTTGGCCATGAGCGGGCTCATGCCGAGCAGCGCGGGGACCTCGCTCGGCGCGCCGACGACGGCCTCGGGCGCGAGGCGCTCCTCGCCGCTGGCGAGCAGCGCTCCCGGGGCGTCTCCCTCGCCGACCGCGACGAGCCTCCAGCTCCCCCGGAGCTCGCCACCGGCCGCCGGGGCGTAGCGCCCCTCGAAGCGCGCGGCCGCGTGGGCCTCGCCGCCGAGGGCCACCAGGCCGGCGTGGGTGCGCTGCGCGTCGACGACGCGCCAGCCGCCCTCGCCGTCGCTGACCAGGTCGCCCACCAGCGCGGCGCCGCCGACGAAGCGCCACAAGCGCAGCGCGCCGTCATGGAAGCTGACCGCGGCCCGCCCCTCGTAGGGTTGACCCCCGGGGCTCGCGCCGCGCACTCGATAGGGCTGCGCGCGCCCCGAGCTGGCGAGGGTGTCGAGGTAGCCCGCGTCGCCGAGGGCGGGCGAAGCGGCCGGGGTCGCCGCGCTCAGCGCGTGCAGGATCAAGAGCGTGGGGCGCAGCGCGCCGTAGACGCGGCCCTCGCGCGTCTCGACGTCGGCCAGGGTCTCGGCCCACGAGCGGCCGGTGAGCCAGGGCTCCGTGACCTCGGGCGCCGCGGACCCCTCGGGGGTCGCCTCGCGCAGCCCCTGGCGCAGCTCCTCGAGCACCTGGCGCTGCGCGCCGCGGTAGGTCACCGAGAGCACCTGCCGGCGCGCGGCCGAGCGCTCGAGGAACTCCAGCGCGTCGAGGGCCTGACCCAGCGCCTCCCAGTCGCGCTGCGCCTGCGCGCGCCGCGGGGTCTCTCGGCCGTAGCGCGCGCGTCGCAGCCCGCGCGTCTGGACCTCACCCGCGCGGGCCTGGTCGACCAGCTCTCCGAGCGCCGGCCAGGCCGCGCGCGCCGCTCCCCCGAGCCCGGCGAGCTCCCCCCACGGATCGGCGTCCTGGGCGTCAGCCACGCCCGCGAGCAGAACCAAGCTCAGCCCCAGGGCCGAAAGCGCGCTCGAGTGGTTCATGAATCCCTCCCTCGTTGCGAGGAGAGAGGCATGGACCATGCCGTCCTGGTGCGCGCGCTAACTCCTTACGAAGAGACCGCCTGGGCGAAACCATGGGCCTGAAGCGCAGGATTCCGCCTGCGGCGACCGACCTTGGCGCAAAGGTCGCCCGCCCCCCTGGCGGAATCTGGCGGATCCGGCCACGCCGCTCGACGCGCCAACCGTGGTCGGCTACATGCCCCCGAGCCCGCCCAGGAGCGAGCCGAGGTCGGGCATGCCGCCGCCGCCGCCGAGGCCGCCGAGCATGTTGCCGAGCTGGCCTTGCTGGGCTTCGCCTTCGAGGGCCTTGGCCTTCTTGATCGCCACGTTGGTGGCGGCCGCGATCAGGTCTTCGAGCATGTCCTTCTCGCTGGCCTCCATGAGCGAGGGGTCGATCTTCACGCGGCGGACCTCGAGGTCGCCGCTGATCGTGACCGAGACCAGGCCGCCGCCGGTGCTGCCCTCGACGGTCTTGTTCGCCAGCTCGCCCTGGATCTTCTCCTGCATTTTCGCGGCTTGCTCCTGGGCTTGCTTGAGCATGCCCATCATGTCGAAGCCACCCATGCCACCCATTCCGCCGTTCGCCATGATCGCCTCCTGAGGCCCGCAGGGCCTGGCTTTCTGCCGAGCCTACCACGCCCGCGGCGCTCGGATCGTGCGATCGCGGCTGCCGCGGGAGGCTGTCCGCCGGACCCCTGGGATAGACTGAGGGTTGGAGGCCCTCGTGTACGGAGAGACCGTTGCCCGCCTGATCGACGAGCTCAAGGCGCTGCCGGGGATCGGCCAGCGGACCGCCGAGCGGCTCGCGTTCCACCTCGTGCAGGCGCCCAAGGAGCGCGCCCTGGCCCTCGCTCAGGCGATCCACGACGTCAAGCAGAACGCGCGCCCGTGCCGCGTGTGCTTCACGGTCTCCGAGCAGGATCCCTGCGCCCTGTGCACCGACAGCTCTCGCGACCGCTCGCTCCTGTGCGTCGTGGAGCGCCCCCAAGACGTGCTCTCGCTGGAGAAGGCCGGCGGCTACCGCGGCCTCTACCACGTGCTCCTGGGCACGGTCTCGCTGCTCGACGGCGTCACGCCGAAGGACTTGACCCTCGAGGCCCTGGTGCAGCGCGTCCGCAAGGGGGGGGTCCGGGAGGTGATCCTGGCGACCAACCCAACCTTCGACGGCGACGCGACTTCGCTCTACCTCAAGCAGGCCCTGGAGCCGCTCAAGGTCAAGCTCACCCGCCTGGCGCGGGGCCTCCCGACGGGGTCCTCGCTCGAGTTCGCTTCCCGCGCTATTCTCACAGAGGCCCTCGAGGGTCGTCACACCTACTAGGAGTCGCTCCCATGCGGATGGAAACCTCGCTCAGCCAAAAGCAGGTCATGCAGTTGCGGCTCGCGCCGCAAATCCTGCAGCGAATCGAGGTTCTCCAGCTCGCGACCCTCGACCTCAAGGGCCTGGTCGAGCGGGAAATGGAGATGAACCCCACGATCGAGATCGAGACCCAGGACCCGGTCTCGACCCCCTCGGCCGACGACCTCTCCCCGGTCGGCGACTCGAAGACCCTCGAGGACAACGACGCAGGCGTCCCGACCGACGACCAGCTGATCGCCGAGTTCGACCGCCTGGAGAACCTCAACGAGGAGTGGAAGGACTTCTCCCCCAGCTTCCGCGGCAGCGGCGGCGGCGGCGGCGAGAAGGACAAGAAGCTCGAGGCCATGAACAACACCGCGGACACGCGGGAGAGCTTGCAGGAGGTCCTCGAGCGTCAGCTGCACATGCTCAACATCAAGGAGCGCGACGCCAAGATCTGCTCCTACCTGGTGTGGAACATCGACGACAACGGCTACATGCGCTTCGAGATCAACGAGGAGTTCGCCAAGGAGATCGACGTCACGCCGCCCGCCACACCGGCCGACGTCGAGGACTGCCTGGAGCTGATCCAGACCCTCGAGCCCGCCGGGATCGGGGCCCGCGACCTGCGCGAGTGCTTGCTCCTGCAGCTCGAGTCGACGAACACGAAGTACAAGTACGACCTCGAGATCGAGATCGTCCGCGATCACCTCGACGACGTCATGGCGAACCGCCTGCCCAAGATCGCCAAGGCGGTCAACGAGCCGATCGAGGTGATCCACGAGGCGGTGATCTTCATTCGCAGCCTGAACCCCAAGCCGGGGCTCGTGTTCTCCAACTCGCAGGTGCACTACGTCGTCCCGGACGTCGTGGTCGACAAGATCGACGGGAAATACGAGGTCCGCGTCGAGGACTCCTACATTCCCAAGATCTCGATCAGCCGGCACTACGTCGACATGCTCCAGGCCGGCGCCGACGACCCCAAGGTCCGCGCCTACGTGAAGAAGAAGATCGAGTCGGCCAAGTGGCTCATGGAGTCGATCGAGCAGCGCAAGTCGACGCTCTCGCGGATCGCCCAGGAGATCGTCGACTTCCAGACCCCCTTCCTCGACAAGGGGCTCGACTCGCTGCGCCCGCTGAAGATGCAGTTCATCGCCGACAAGGTTGGCGTGCACGTCTCGACGGTGTCGCGGGCGATCTCGGAGAAGTACATGCAGACCCCGCGGGGGATCTTCGCCCTGCGCTACTTCTTCAACGGCGGCACCACCAGCGCCGACGGCGAGGAGACCTCGATCGTCTCGGTCAAGCAGAAGGTCCGCGAGATCATCGACCAGGAAGACAAGCAGCACCCGCTCTCCGACGAGGAGATCGCGGCCGCGCTCAAGCAGCAGGGCCTCGAGATCGCGCGGCGCACGGTGACCAAGTACCGCAAGCAGCTCGGGATCCCCTCGTCGCGCCAGCGCCGCTCGTACGTCTAGCCCTGAGGGGGCGGGCGCGCCCAAACGCGCACGGCCCGTTACCCTGTAGGCATGCTGTCCTTGGTTCTGCAACGCCTGCGACGGCGCCTGCGCCGCGTCGACTCCCTGGAAGCGTTCTTGCGCTGGGGGAGCTGGGGGGGGCTCCTCGGCGTGGGCCTCGCGGCGTGGCGACCCTCCCAGCCGGTGTGGCACTACGCGCTGCCGAGCTTGGCGTGCGGGCTGATCGCCGCGGGCGCGGCCTGGGCGCGCAGGCGGCCTGACGCGCTGCTCGCCGAGCTCGCCGACGAGGCCCTGGGGGCAGGCGCCCTGTTTCGCACGGCGCTCGAAGTGCCCGAGGGCAGCCGCTGGGGTGGACCCGTCCACGTGAGCGCCATGGAGGCCGGGCGCGGCCTCGCGCCCAGGCGCGCGATC
>JAGQRJ010000319.1 GCA_020425635.1 Planctomycetota bacterium
CGCTCGGCGGCGGGGCGGGGTGGGGCGGGCGGCGTGGGGCGGGCGGTGTGGGGCGGGCGGTGTGGGGCGGGCGAAGGCGAGCTTCGCCCCTACGGTTTGCGGGTCGTGGGCGCTTCGCAGGCACCCGGGCAGGCTCGCGGTTCACCCTGGGTGGGCCGAACGGGCAAACCTTGCCCGAGCGACTCGTCCAACCAGGCTGGTCGCTGGAGTTAGCTCGGCGCGAAACCTGCAGGCGGGGGGGCGTGACACGCACCCCCCACGACGCACTCACCCAACGGACCTTCAGCACGCCCGAGGTCGCGAGCGGCTACCTCCGCTCCGTGTTGCCCAGGGAGCTCGTCTCTCGGCTCGACTTCGCCCACCTGAAGCTGGAGGACTCGGGCTCGATCGACCCTGCCCTCGGAGTTCGGCACGCCGACTTTCTGTATTCACTGCCCTTCAGCGCGGGTGGATCCTTGCTGCTCTACGTGCTCCTCGAGCACCAGAGTCGGGTCGATCCGCTCATGGCCGCTCGCCTGTATGTCTACACCGGGCGCGCGCTCGAGCAGTGGTGCCGGAGGAACCCGCGGGCCAAACAGGTGCCGGCGATCTTGCCCCTCGTGCTCTACAACGGACGCGCTCGTTGGACCGCGCCCATGAGCCTCGGCGAACTCCGCGGCTCGCCGGCGAACCTAGGAAGCGAAGCGCACGCCCTGCTCCCTGAGCTGCGCTACGTCCTCGACGACCTCCGCCGCCAGAGCGACGAAGCCTTGAGGCAACGACCGCTGCGCCCGGAGGGAGTCGTGACCTTGCTCTTGCTGAGGCACGGCCGCGACGGTCGGGCCGAGCTGCTCGCCTTTCTACGCACGCAGGGCGACGTCTTCAACGCCGTTGAAAATCGCGACGATCGCTTTGCTGCGTTCTGCTATATCTACAGCGTCTCCCGCGCTCCGAGCCACGAAGTGCTCGCCGCCCTGGAGCCCAAGCTCGAACCCGATACCCGGGAGGTCGCCGTGACCGCTGCCGAACAGCTCCGCCAAGAAGGCCGCCAAGAAGGCCGCCAAGAAGGCCGCCAAGAAGGCCGCCAAGAAGGCCGCCAAGAAGGTCGCCAAGAAGGCCGCCAAGAAGGTCGCCAAGAAGGCACATGCGAGCTCCTACTGCGCCAACTTCGTCGCCGATTCGGGCTGCCCGAGAGCGTCGAGCAACGTGTCCGCCAGGCAGACGCACGCCAGCTCCTCGCGTGGGGCGAACGCGTCCTCGAGGCCACCACCCTGGCCGAGGTCTTCGAGGAGCCCTGCGAATAGCCCCCCCCGACCCGACCTGGGGAGGCACGCGGCCGGCGTGGCGCTTAGAGTCGGCGCGGACGAGGGGCGCGCGCGGGTGGAGGACTACGAAGAGACGCCGAGCGGCATGCGGGTGCTCGACCTGCCGGGGGGGCCGCGAGGGCTTCCGGCGGCGGGCGGTGGAGGTCTTGCGCGAGCTGGGCCCCGTGGTCGAGGGCTTCTCGGAGTTCGAGCTGCTCAAGGGAGCTTGGCGCGCAGGGCCTCGGTGGAGCTGCGCTGCGTGGGGCTGAGCTCGAGGGCCAGGGCGCGGTCGTAGGCGGCGCGGGCCTCGGCGACGCGGCCCAGGGCGGCCAGGCACTGGCCGCGCGCGATCTGGAGGTCGGCGTTCTCGGGCTGGCGCTCGGCCAGGGGGTCGAGGTCGGCGAGGGCCTCGGCGTGGCGCCGCAAGAGGAACAGGCACATGCCGCGGCTGTAGCGAGGCTCGACGCGCTCGGGGTTGAGCTGGAGGGCGCGGGTGTAGCAGCCCAGCGCCTTCTCGAGGCGGCCCAGGCTCTGGTTCGCGACGCCGTAGTTGGTCCAGCCCCCGGCGTCGTTGGGGTCGAGCTCGAGCCCGCGCTCGAAGTCGGGGAGCGCGGCGGCGTAGCGCCCGCGGAGTGACTGGAGCTCGGCCCGCAGCAGGTAGGCGAGGGCGAAGTCCGGGTCGACCCGCAGGGCCTGATCGAAGTCCGCGAGGGCCTCGGCGTGGCGGGCGAGGCTCAGCTGCAGGTTGCCGCGGTCGACGTAGACGGCCGCCCGGCTGGGGTCGAGGCGCAGGGCCTCGGTGTAGTCGGCGAGGGCCTCGTCGAAGTGCTCGAGGCGCGCGTGCGCCACCGCGCGAAACACGAAGGTCTCGGCCTGGGTCGGGTCGAGGTCGACCGCGGCGTCGAAGCACCCCAGGGCTTCGCCGAAGCGCCCGAGCTGGACCAGGACGCAGCCGCGGTTGGCGAGGGCGGGGGCCGAGCTGGGGTCGAGCTCTAGGGCGCGGTCGAAGTCGAGGAGCGCGGCGTTGTGCGACGCCATGCGCAGCTTGGCCACCCCGCGGTCGACGAGGTACGACGCCTGGGGATCGCGCTCGATCGCCGCGTCGAGGTCGAGCACGACCTCGGGGTGGCGCCCGAGCGCGGTGAAGCAAGCCGCGCGCCGCGCGTAGTAGCGGACCTCGTCGGGGTCGCGGGCGATCAGCCGCGTGTAGGCCTGGGCCGCCTCCTCGGCTCGCCCGAGCGAGAGCAAGGCCTCGGCGCGGTTGGCCGCGGCCAGGGTGTGTTCGGGCGCCAAGGCGAGGGCGCGCTCGCAGTCGAGGAGCCCGCGCGCCGGCTCGCCGCTCAGTCGCCAAGCGCTGGCGCGCATGGTCAGCCAGTCGGCCTGCTCGGGCGAGCGCGCGAGGGCCGCGCTCAGCGCCTCGATCCCCGCGGCGTGGCGTCCGAGGAGCAGGTTCATGCGCCCCACGGCGACCAGGGCGCGGAGCGCGGGCGGCGAGGACCGCGCGGCCGCGCGCTCCGCGTGCTCGAGGGCCTCCGCGTAGCGACCGGCCTCCTTGTAGGCGTTGGCC
>JAGQRJ010000320.1 GCA_020425635.1 Planctomycetota bacterium
CGCCACGCGTCGCCCTGCCTCCCGACGCGCCGAAACGGGGGGCGCCCCTGGCAGGCCAGGCGACGCGGGTGTCTCGGGGTCCGGGCCGAGGCAAGCTCGGCCCCTACGGGGGGTGTCGAACGCCTCGGCGTCGGTCTCGGTCCCGGCTTACAAGAAGCGGTTCGGGTCGAAGCTCTCGATCGGGATCACGCGCAGGCGCGGCAGCGGATCGCCGCTGAAGGCCGAGACGTCGTCTTCGAGGTCGTGGATCTCGACCCGCTCCAGGCCTTGGTACTCGCCGCTGAGGTACTCCTGAAAGGCGATCACGCCCAGGCGGCGGTGCTGGCCGTCGTCGATCAAGGCGGAGAAGGACTCGTAGAAGTCGACGTCGTGGCTGGCGAGGACGACGTCGCCCGGGCGCTGGGCGATCGCCTCGAGGGTGCGCACGATCGCTATGTCGACGACCTTCTGCTCGGCGTCCCCGCTGAGCGGGATCGGGGCGTAGCCCGCCACGCGCAGCGCCTGAATGAAGGTCCCGGGCAAGCCGCGGCGCGCGTTGAGGAAGAACAGCGCCTTGCAGGGGCGCCCCCAGGCGTTCTCCACGTAGGTCCGGATCCGGTCCCAGCGCGGGCGCTGCTCGGGGCGCGGCTTGGCGTCGAGGATCTGACCGAGGGTCCGGTCGATGTTCTCGCCGTCCACCAGCAGGTAGACCGTGTCGCTCACGCTACGTCCTCCAACTCCACGCTACCGAGGCCGCCGCGCGGCGCCAAAAAAAGACTAGAGCCGGGTCTACTGCCCCTCTTCGTAGTCCTCGGGGAGCGCGAGGATCCGGTCGAGGTTGCGGTAGCGCCCTTCGTAGTCGAGGCCGTAGCCGACCACGAAGCGGTTGGGGATCGTGAACCCCACGTGGGCGAGGGGCACGTCGCGCTCCGCCCGCGAGGGCTTGTGGAGCAGAGTGCAGATCTTGAGCGAGCGCGGGTTGCGCACGCGCAGGGCCTCGAGCAAGAAGGTCATGGTCAAGCCGGTGTCGACGATGTCCTCGATGATCAAGACGTCCTTGCCCTTGATCGGCTGGGTCAGGTCGAAGTCGAAGCGCACCGTGCCGGTGGTCTGCGTCCCCGAATAGCTCGAGAGCCGGAGGAAGTCGCAGCTCACGTTCTCGGGCAGGTGGCGCACGAGGTCGGCCATGAACAGGATCGCGCCCTTGAGCACCCCGACCACGACCAGCTCGGAGTGGGGGTCCATGTCGCGGGAGATCTCGCGCCCGAGCTCTGCGACGCGCTTGCCGATCTCCTCCGCGGAGAACAGGACCTCGAAATCGTTCAACGTAGGACTCACGGGTTCGCTCCTCGGCGACGGCTCCACAGCGCGGCGGCCGCCTCGCGCGCGCGCGCGCTCAGCTGGGCCAGATCCAATCCAGGCGGCTCTCCGTCGAGCAAGACCACGCGGCCGCCGCACACCACCGTGCGCGCGCGCGGGCCCAGCCCTCCGTAGAGCAGGTGACCCAGGAGCGTGTCCGCGTCGAGCGGCGTCCAGGGGTCGTAGTCGTAGACGGCGAAGTCGGCGGGGCCCCCCTCGCGCAGGGTGCCCAGGCCGGCGCCGGGGAAGAACACGTCGCCGACGGCGCGGGTGCCCGCCGCGAGCTGCCCGACCTCGTCCCAGCCGACCCGCGGGTCGGCCGCCGCGTCGCGGCGCACGAGGAAGCACTGGACCAGCTCGTGAAGCCAGTCGCCCGTCATGCCGTCGCTGCCCACGCCGACGCGGACCCCCGCCTGGAGCAGGCGCCCGGTGTCGGACCGGCCCACGGCGTTGTTGAGGTTGCTCGAGGGGTTGACCACGACCAGGGTCTCGGTCTCGGCGAGCCGCGCGACCTCCGCGTCGTCGACCCACACCGCGTGGACGGCGAGGGTGCCGGGCCCGAGCAGACCGGCTCGGTGCAGGCGCTCGACCGTGCGCACCCCGCTGACCTTCAGGGCGTGCGCGGGGTCGGCGCGATCCTCCGCCACGTGCACGTGGACCCCAGGCAAGCCGAGCTGCTCGCGCAGCTCGCGGGCGTGGAGCAGGGTCGCGTCGGAGAGCGTGAAGCTGGCGTGGAGCCCGAGGGTCGCGGCGAGCGTGGGGACCGCCCCTCGGGGACGAGGGTCGGCGGCGACCGCGCGGGCGAAGCGCGCGTTCTCGGCGAGCCCGGCCGCCGTCACCTCAGGGCCGTCGCGGTCGGTGACCTCGAAGCAGGTCGCGACCCGCAGCCCCACGTCGTCCGCGGCCCGGGCGATCTCCTCCAGGCTGCCCGGGATCGCCCCCTCGCTGGCGTGGTGGTCGATCACGGTGGTCACGCCGTGGCGGGCGCACTCGAGAAGTCCGAACAAAGCGGAGAGGTAGACGTCGGAGAGGCTGAGGGCGCGGTCCAGCGGCCACCAGACCTGCTCGAGGACGCCCGTAAAGTCTTTGGCTGCAGGCCCTGGGAGGGAGGGCATGCCGCGCGCGAGGGTGGAGTAGAGGTGGTGGTGCGCGTTGATCAACCCCGGCAGCACGAGGCGCCCGCGGAGGTCGACCCGTTGCCCGCGAAACCCGGTCTTGACCGCCGCCGTGGGCCCCATGCGCTGGATTCGCCCGCCCTCGACCCACAGGGCGCCGTCGTCGTAGACCTCGCCCGCCAGGGTCGCGATCCGTCCGCCCTCGAACAGCACCCGCTCCGTCGTCATGGGCGCGACTATACGGGGCCAAACGAATCCCCGCATGGTTGGGCTGCGTTGTGCACAATGGGGGGGTGCGTCTCCGGACGCTCCCCAGGCGCTCGCGCGCCCTGGAGGGAGGAGTGAGCTCGGTGAAGCTACGTCACGACTTGATCGGCACGAAGCTCGGCAACTACAAGATCGAGCGCCTGCTCGGCGAGGGCGGCATGGGCGCGGTCTACCGCGCCCGGGACACGACCCTCGACCGCGACGTCGCCGTGAAGGTGATCCGCAAGGAGCTGGCCGAGGACCCGGCCTTCGTCGAGCGCTTCCACCGCGAAGCCAAGGTCGCCGCGCGCTTCCAGCACCCGAACTCGATCGCGATCTACCACTACGAAGACGGGAGCAACGCAGACCGGCTCTACATGGTCTACGAGTTCGTCAAGGGCCGCGAGCTGCGCTCCATGATCGACGCGGGCCCGCTCTCGCCGTCGTTCTGCGCCAAGGTCGCGATCCAGGCGCTCTCGGCCCTGGAGGCCGCGCACCGCGCGGGGATCGTCCACCGCGACCTCAAGCCCCAGAACGTCATGGTCGCCGGCGACGAGCAGAACCCCGAGATCAAGATCCTCGACTTCGGGATCGCGAAGCTCAAGGACCACCCCTCCCTGACCCAGGCCGGGCAGGTCATGGGGACCCTCGCGTTCATGTCGCCCGAGCAGACCATGGGGCAAGAGGTCGACGCGCGCAGCGATATCTACAGCCTCGGCGTGCTCCTGTTCATGTGCCTCACCGGCCGCCTCCCGTTCCACGGCAAGACCGCGGGCGAGCTCATGGACCACCACCGCAAGTCGCAGCCGCCGAGCCTCGCCAGCATTCACACCGGGGTCCCCGCCGCCTTCGAGCCGATCGTGGCCCGCGCGCTCGAGAAGCGCCCCGAAGACCGCTACCAGACCGCGCGCGAGTTTCGTCAGGCGATCGAGGCGATCCCGCAGCAGGCGCTGGCCTTCGCCCAGGCGGCGACGGTCAACCTCGAGAACAGCCTCGACGAAGACCGGGGTCGGCCCGACCCCGAGGCGACCGCCGCCACCGCCGCCGGGGCGTCGGACGGGAACGCCACCGCGTTCCACGACACCGCGGGAGAGCTCGCCAAGCAGAAGACGGCGTCCCTCGGGGGCTACGCAGAGGGCGACACGGGCGAGTTCTTCTCGGGCCTGGTCGGCCGCACCGTCTCGGGCAAGTACCTGATCGAGAGCAAGCTCGGACAGGGCGGCATGGGCGCGGTGTTCAAGGCCCTGCACCAGGACCTCAAGCGCCACGTGGCGCTGAAGATCGTGCACCCCGCGGTGGCCGACCGCGCGGACGTGGCCGAGCGCTTCCAGCGCGAGGCCCGCGCGGCCATGGGCTTCATTCACCCCAACGCGATCCCGACCCGCGACTTCGGCCGCACCGAGGCGGGCCTGCTCTACATGACGCAGGACTTCAGCCCCGGCCAGGACCTCGACAAGCTGCTCAAGGCCCACGGTCGGCTCCCCGTCGCGCGCGCGCTGGGGATCGTGCGTCAGGTGCTCCTGGCCCTGGTCGAGGCGCACAAGAAGTCGATCGTGCACCGCGACCTCAAGCCGGCGAACATTCTGCTCGAGGACGGCGACTTGGTGCGGGTCACCGACTTCGGGATCGCGAAGATCCTGGAGGAGGAGCCCAACGAGAAGGGCACCGCGTCGGAGCTGACCGGCAACCAGGTGATCGGGACCCCCTTCTACATGGCCCCCGAGCAGGCGCGCGGCCAGCAGATCGACCTGCGCACGGACATTTACGCCATGGGCTGCGTGCTCTACGAGCTGCTCACGGCCAGCCGCCCCTTCAGCGGAGACAGCGCCCTCGACGTGCTCATGAAGCAGGCCCACAAGGAGGTCGAGCCGCCCTCGCGGCGCGCCCCCGACGCGGGGATCCCCCCCGAGGTCGAGCGGATCGTGCTCACCGCCATGGCCAAGGCCCGCGAGGAGCGCTTCCAGGACGCGTCCGAGTTCATCGCCGCGATCGACGCCGCGCTGAGCGGGGCCGGCGCCGTCCCCGACACGACCCTCCCCCCGACCAAGGTCCCCCAGGCCAGCGGCGGCGGCGTCCTCGTGCCCCTGGCCGCGATCACGGCCCTCGTCCTGGCCGGGCTGCTGGTGGTGGTCCTGGTGGTCGACGGCGACAAGCTCCCGAAGCCGCTGGCGTGGGTCAAAGGCAAGCTCGAGAGCGGGAGCACGGAGCTCGTCGGACGCACCGACGACCCCCCGGCCAACCCTCCGGCCAAGCCGCCGGCCGACGACCCTCCCGCCGACACCCTGCCCCCCGCCGACGATCCTCCCGCCGACGACCCGCCCGCCGACGATCCCCCGGTCGACACCACGCCCCCCGTCTCCGTCGACCCCCCCCCCCCCGCGCAACCCTCCCCCCCCCCCCCCCGCCCAAACCCCCCCCCCCCCCCCCCCC
>JAGQRJ010000321.1 GCA_020425635.1 Planctomycetota bacterium
AGGAGGCGCGGACGCTCTTCGGCGAGCTCGGCGACCAAGCCGCCCAGGCAGACGCCTTGCGTTGGCGGGCGCGGCTGCGGCTCAGCGCGGGCGACGCGCCGGGGGCGCTGTCCCTGGCCGAGCAGGCCCTCGACCTCGACGAAGACGGCGACTGCCTCTCGCGCCTGGCCATGACCTTGCGCCTCAAGACGCGGGTGCTGCGCGAACAAGGCGAGCTGCAGAAGGCGCAGCAGCTCACCCGGCGCTCGATCCGCGCCGCCGAGGACGCCCTCGACCTGAGCCAGGTCGCGCGCGGGCTCGTCGCCCGCGCCGACCTGCTCTCGGTCGCGGGAGACGTCCGCGCTGGACGAGCGCAGCTGGAGGCCGCCTTGGCGGTCTGGGAGCGCGTCGGCAACGAAGCCGGCGTCGCGGAGACGCGGGTCCGCCTGGGGCGGGCCTACCTGACCACTGGAGAGTTGCGCGCGGCTGAAGAGCAGCTGGCGCAGGCCGGACAAGGGTTCAAGCCGATGGCCGATCGATCTCGCACCGCAGATGTCAACGCGAGCCTCGCCTGGACGTGGTTGCTGCGGGGCGACCTGTCTCAGGCCCGCGACCACGTGGACCGCGCGCTCGAAGACGCCCAGAGCGCCGGGACCCCGGGGCCGAGGCTCGAGGCCCAGCGCGTCCAGGCCGAGCTCTACCTCGCGCAAGGCGACCTGGCCGGCGCGCTCGAGCTCGCGCGGCGCACCGCCGACGAGGCCACCCGCGCCGCCCTCGGGCGCGTGGAGGGGCTGGCGCGGATCGTGATCGGGACGGTGCTCCTCGCCCAGGGCAACTCGGTCGAGGCCGAGCGCGAGCTGCGCGAGGCCTTCGACCTGGCCGAGGAGTGCGGGGAGGGCTCGCTCGCCGCCCGCGCGCGGCTCGGGATCGCGCGCGTGCATCTGCTGCGCGGTGAGCCCGCGGGCACCCTGGGTGAGGTCGAGAAGGCCCGCGACGTGGCCCAGTCGCACCAGGACGCCGCGCTCGAGGTGCAGTCGCTCCTGGCCCTCTCGCGGATGCACCTGTTCCTGGGTCAGGCCAAGCGCGCGGGGACCCTCGCCGAGATGGCCCGCGACCGCTCGGCGGAGCTCGAGCTGCACCTGTTCTCGCCCGAGGCCAACCTGCTGCGCGGCGCGGCGATCCTCCAGCGGGTGGAGGCCGGAGACGACCAAGCGCTGCTGCAGACCGCCGAGGCCCTGCTCGAGGAGGCCGAGCGCGAGTCTTCGGCCCGGCGTGGGCTGCAGGCGGACATCGACGTCGTCCGCGCTCGGCTCGAGCTCGCGCGCAACGCCGTCGGCGCCGCGCGCGAGCGGGCGGAGTCGGCCCTGGAGGCGAGCCGCATCACCGACGACCGCTCGACCGGGATCCGGGCCGAGCTCGCGCTCGCCCGGGTGCGCCGCACCCAGGGGCGCCTGGAGGAGGCCAAGACCGCGGCGGACCACGCGCTGACCGAGGCCGAGGCCGCCCGTGACTCGGAGGCCCGCGCCTGGGCCCTCGTCGAGCGCGGCGCGACCTACCTCGCGCTCAAGGCGCCCGCCCTGGCCGGCCATGACCTGCGCGAGGCGGCCTCCGAGGTCCGCGGGGTGTGGGCGTCCTTGCCCGAGGACCTGCGCGAGGACTACCAGTCGCGTCCGCTCGTGCGTCAGATCAGCCAGACCGCGGCCGAGCTGGCCGAGCTCCTCGAGCGCACGATGCCGGCGGAGTCGCCGGCGCCGAGCCCTGCCGAGGAGGCGCTGTCGGCGCCGATGGCGGAGGTCGCCGCCCCGGCCGACGGGTCGGGCGTTCAGGGTCAGGGCGGGGTGCAGCTCGAGAGCCTGCGCGACCCGCTGACGAACCTGTTCAACCACACCTTTTTCACCGCGCAGCTCGAGACCGAGATCAAGCGCGCGCTGCGGCACTCCCGGCCGCTGGCGCTGCTCAAGGTCAACGTCGACCGCTTCAAGCTCGTGCGCGAGCTCTACGGCGCGAAGACCGGCAAGCGCGTGATCCGGGAGGTGGCCCAGCTGCTCCTGCGCCACGTGCGCGACGTCGACATCGTGGCCCGCTACTTCGGCGACGAGTTCGAGGTCCTCCTGCCCGACACCGACCAGCGCGGGGCGCTCCTGACCGCCGAGCGGATCCGGGAGGCCGCCGAGAGCTTCCGCTTCGAGCACGACCAGGAGCGCGTCGAGTTGACGCTCAGCATGGGCGTGGCGGTGTTCCCGCACGACGCCAAGGACCGGGACGCGATCATCTGCCGGGCCGACGAGGCCCTCTACCACGCGCGCTCGCGCGGCTCGAACTCGGTGTTCAGCTTTGGCGCCAGCGAGGAGGTCCTCGGCGAAGGCAACGCCGAGCTGCGCGAGCTCGACCAGCTGATGCTCACCCGCGAGGGGCGCACGATCCTGAGCATGGTCCAGCGGCTCGTGAACCAGGAGCTCGACATCGACCACGTGATCGAGCTCGTGACCGGCATGGTCGTCGAGGCGACGCGCGGCGAGCGCGGGTTCATCATGCTCAAGGGCGGCCAGGACGGGCAGTTCCGCTTCCGCCACGGGCGGAACATCGACGACAAGGTGATCAACTCGCCCGAGCTCAAGATCTCCAACGGGATCGCGCGCGAGGTGGCCGAGACCGGGCGCGCGATCCACGTGTCCGAGGCCCTCGAAGACGGGCGCTTCAAGGACTTCAAGTCGGTCATGGACCTCAACCTGCGGAGCATCCTCTGCGCGCCGATCAAGCACGGCGACGACGTGCTCGGGGTGATCTACGTCGACCACAACCAGGTCGCGCGCAACTTCTCGCAGGAGGACCTGAACTTCCTCGAGGCGATCGCCGACCGCGTGGCGATCCCGCTGCACAACTCGAAGAAGCTGCGCGAGACCGAAGACCGCCTGGCGATGGCCGAGGCGCGCCTGCGCTCGCAGTCGGCCCAGCTGCAGACCAAGTACGCCTACGACACGATCGTCGGCCGCTCGGAAGAGATGCAGCGGGTGTTCAAGCTCCTCGACCGAATCGTCGAGACCACGCACTCGGTCGTGATCCACGGCGAGTCGGGCACGGGCAAGGAGCTGATCGCGCGCGCGATCCACTACAACGGGCCGCGCAAGAACAAGCCCTTCGTGGCCGAGAACTGCGCCGCGCTCAGCGAGACCTTGCTCGAGGCGGAGCTGTTCGGGCACGTGAAGGGCGCGTTCACCGGCGCCGACCGCGACTCCAAGGGCCTGTTCGAGCTGGCCAACGGCGGGACGCTGTTCCTCGACGAGATCGGCGACATGTCCGAGCGCATGCAGAAGAAGCTGCTGCGCGTGCTCCAGGAGGGCGAGGTCCGCCCCGTGGGCGGGAAGCGCGTGTTCCACGTCGACGTGCGGATCATCTCGGCCTCGAACAAGGACCTCAAGAAGCTCGTGCAGGAGCGCAAGTTCCGCGAGGACCTCTACTACCGGCTCAACGTGATCACGGTCAACCTGCCCCCGCTGCGCGAGCGCAGCGAGGACGTGGTGCTGCTGGTCGAGCACTTCCTCGCGCAGCACGAGGAGGCGGGCTCTCCCCGGCGCCTGGACCGCGAGACCATGCAGCACATGTTGAGCTACGACTGGCCCGGCAACGTGCGCGAGCTCGAGAACGAGGTCAACCGGCTGGTCGCGATGAGCGACGACCTCGCGACCCCAGACCTGCTCTCGCCCAAGATCCGCGAAGGCAGCAAGACCGTCGCCAAGGAGAGCGACGGGCTCAACCGCTACCTCGGGCGCGCGCTCAAGGACGCCGAGCACGAGTTCATGCGCGAGCTGATCACCCACACCCTCGACCAGACCAACTGGCACCGCACCAAGGCGGCCAAGATGCTCAAGGTCCCGACCTCGACCCTCTTCAACAAGATGAAGAAATACGGGATCGGCTAGCCGGGCGCAGTCGTGCGAAGCGTGAAGCAGATCGTCCTGATCTCCACCGGGGGGACGATCGAGAAGACCTACGACGAGCTCCAGGGCGTGCTCGAGAACCGGATCTCGAACCTCGACGTGCTGCTCAACACCCTGCAGCTCGAGGGCGTCGAACTCTCCCGGGTCCCGCTGATGAACAAGGACAGCCTCGAGATGACCCCCGAGGACCACACCTTGATCGCGGAGGTCGCCAAGGGGCACTCCTCCGGGAAGGACGGGGTCGTGGTCGTCCACGGGACCGACCGGCTCTCGCACACCGGCGAGCGGATGGTCGAGCTGATCGGGACCCCGCGGATCCCGATCGTGCTCACCGGGGCGATGCGCCCCTACCAGCTGCGCAACACCGACGCGGTGCAAAACTTGACCGAGGCCCTGCTCGCTGTGCAACTCTTGCCACCCGGGATCTACGTGGTCATGCACAATCGCGTGTTGAGCTTCCCGGGGGCCCGCAAGGACCCGATCCGCGGGACCTTCGTCTCGGGCGAGGAGTGGGCGCGGGGGGGGCGCAGCGGTCGCCTGCCCGGGATCGTCCCCGGGGCCTAAGGCCAGCGTTCAGTACGCTTTAGTCGAGGGCGCGATTCCCGACTTGGACTCGACAGGGCGTCGAGGTTGATCTACCCTCGGCCCTCAGATTCATGCCAAAACTCGTTGGAATGACTGACGACGGGACGCTGCTCTCGTTCCCCCTGCGCGCCGGCGACACGCGGCTCCTGGGGCGCGACGAGACCGCGGACTTCATCGCCCCCGTGACCGGGGTCTCACGGCACCACTGCCGCTTCGAGCCGTCGGCGGACGGCCGGCACCGCGTGGTGGATCTGCTGAGCACCAATGGCTCCTACGTCAACGACCAGCGGGTGAGCTCGCGGAAGCTGAGCTTCGGCGACCGGATCCGAGTCGGCCCGCTGGTGCTGGCCTACATCTCGGACAACTCCGACTCCGACGCCGCCGTGCAGAGCCTGGAGCTGATCGAGAGCACGATCAACGAGCCGCCCAGCGGCGCGACTCCGCGCCCCTCGCTGACCGGGGGCAGCGAGGCGATCGCCGCCCCCGAGCGCCGGCTGCGCGACGGGATCCTCCAGCTCTCGGTGGCGACCCAGGACGTGCTCAGCGAGCAGGAGCTGACGCCGCTCCTGAACCAGGTGCTGCGCTTCTGCCTGCTCTCGACGGGGGCCGACCGCGGGGCGGTCGTGCTCGGCCAGGACCCCGAGTCGCTGCGGCGGGTGACCGAGGAGGGCGAGCTCAAGCTGACCCCCGAGCTGCGCGACTTGCTGCAGCAGGCCAACGCCTCGGGGGAGCTCAGCTCGGCGACCCTCGCGGACGGGACCTGGGCGCTGTGCGCGCCGATCGAGCCCGCGAGCGAGGGCGCGCTGGGCGGCCTGCTGCTGCACGCCGACGGCGCGTGCGACCCGAGCACCCAGGTCCGCGAGCTGCTGCGGATCACCGCGGCGCAGCTGACCATGGTCCTCGAGCGCGCCCAGTTCTATCAGGACTCGATCCAGGACAAGTTGACCGGGCTCGAAAACCGAGCCTCGATCGAGCGCGCCCTGCGCCGCGAGCTGGGCCGGCTGAGCGACCAGCCGGGCTCGCTGCCCGTGTCGGTGATCCTGTTCGACCTCGACCACTTCAAGCAGGTCAACGACACCTACGGCCACCCCGTGGGCGACGAGGTCTTGCGGGAGGTGGCGGAGCGCAGCCGCAACGCCCTGCGCGGGCCCGACCGGGTCGGGCGCTGGGGCGGCGAGGAGTTCCTCGCGATCCTCCCCGGGACCGACCTCCAGGGGGCCGAAGTCGCCGCGAGCAAGATCGCCAAGGCGATCTCGGCCGAGCCGATCGGCGAGGCCGGGATCACGATCACGACCTCCGCCGGGGTCGCCTGCGCTCCGATGCACGGGCAGGTCCTGGACGTGCTGCTCCGCCGCGCGGACTTCGCGCTCTACGCCGCCAAGCAGACCGGCCGCGACAAGGTCCTCGTGTTTCGCCCCGAGATGCGCGAGGTCATGGCCTTGCCCAACGAGCCCGAGGGCGGCGCGGGCGCCGGAGAGCGCTTCATGCAGACCGTCAAGGTCAAGCGGAGCCGGGGCGAGGCCTTCCTCTGGGTCCCGACCTACGAGCCGGTGCGCGTGCCTCGCCAAGGGGTGGTCCGGATCGGGCGCTCTCCCGATTGCGAGCTGCGCCTGGAGCACCCCAACGTCTCGAGCCTGCACGCCACGGTGCGCCGCGTGGACGACGCGGTCGTGCTCAAGGACGAGGGCTCGACGAACGGGACCTTCCACAAGTGGGTCCGTGTCCACGACGAGACGATCCTCGAGGTCGGCGACGCGGTGGTCGTCGGGCCCTTCGAGGTCCGCGTGCTCGGGAGCCCCGACGTGCCCCTCCCCGGGCTGCTGGCGCCGAAGAAGAGCTAGCCAGGGGTCGCGTCCTCGAGAGCCTGGCCGCGCGAGCGGGATGGGGTAAGCTCCCGGCCAACGAGAGGAGCGCCCGATGCACCTGGAGATCGAAGACATTCACGCCCGCTGGGTCCTGGACAGCCGGGGCAACCCCACGGTCGAGGTCGAGGTCATGCTCGAGGACGGCAGCCAGGGGAGCGCGATCGTGCCCTCTGGCGCGTCGACCGGGGTCCACGAGGCCCTCGAGCTCCGCGACGGCGGCAGCGCCTGGCTGGGCAAGGGCGTCGAGAAGGCGGTGGAGAACGTCAACACGACCATCGAGCGCGGGCTGGTCGGCGTGAACGCCATGGACCAGGCCGAGGTCGACGCGCGGCTGTGCGAGCTCGACGGGACGCCCAACAAGAAGAAGCTCGGGGCCAACGCGATCCTCGGCGTCTCGCTGGCCACCGCCCGCGCCGCGGCCGACGCCGTCGAGATCCCGCTGTTCCGCTACCTGGGAGGGATCACGGCGCGCACCCTGCCCGTGCCCTTCATGAACGTGATCAACGGCGGCTCCCACGCAGACAACGGCCTCGACGTGCAGGAGTTCATGATCGTCCCCTGGGGCGCCGAGACCTTCAGCGAGGCCCTGCAGTGGGGGGCCGAGACCTTCCAGCACCTCAAGCAGCTGCTCAAGGAGCGCAAGCTCGCGACCAACGTCGGCGACGAGGGCGGCTTCGCCCCCCAGATCGACGCCTGCGAGGACGTGTTCGCGCTGCTGATCGAGGCGATCGGGCGGGGCGGGCGCGAGCCCGGCAAGGACATCGCGCTCGCGCTCGACGTGGCCGCGAGCGAGTTCTACAAGGACGGCAGCTACCGCGGGACGAGCTTCGGGTCGAAGGCGACCCTCAGCGCCGCCGAGCTCGGCGCGCACTACGCGCGCTGGGTCGAGACCTATCCGATCGTGTCGATCGAGGACGGCTTCGCCGAGGACGACTGGGCCGGCTGGAAGGAGCACACGGCCTTGCTCGGCCAGCGCTGCCAGCTCGTCGGAGACGACCTGTTCGTGACCAACGTCGAGCGCTTGACCCGCGGAATCGAGGAGGAGATCGCGAACTCGATCCTGATCAAGGTGAACCAGATCGGGACGCTGACCGAGACCCTCGACGCGATCGAGCTCGCGCGCCAGAGCGGCTACACGTCGGTGATCTCGCACCGCTCGGGCGAGAGCGAGGACACCTTCATCGCGGACCTCGCGGTCGCCACCAACGTGGGCATGATCAAGACCGGCTCGCTCTCGCGCACCGACCGCGTCGCCAAGTACAACCAGCTCCTGCGGATCGAGGAGCTGCTCGGGGCGTCGGCGCGCTACGCAGGGGAGAGCGCGCTCAACGGTCAGTAGCGGCGTCGCGGCCCGCCGGCTGGCGGGCCGCGAGGAGCTGCTCGCCGGGGCGCAGGTAGCGCAGGCGACGGCGCAGGGCGCGCTCGATCGCGTAGGGGTCGCCCTCGAGGGCCTGGGCCTCCGCCTCGAGCTGCTCGCGCGCAGCGCGCGCCTCGGCGACCTCGGCGCGGAGGGTCGCGACCCGCTCGGCCAGGGTCTCGGTGCGTTGGGCCTGAGGCCAGAGAATGCACAGGGCGTAGGCCGAGGTGGCGACCGCGATCACCCCGACCCAGCTCCAGCCGCCGAGCCGCGCCGGGTCGCGCTGCTCGCAGCCACTGCCCGGGTCGTCGTCGTCGCTCATCGGCGCCGTCCTCGGGGCCAGCGGCCCCAGCCGCGCAGCACCCGGCCGCCGAGCTTGGCCTCGGGCGCCCGGGCCACGCGACCTCGGCGCGCCAAGCTGGCGCTCGTGCCCTGCAGGGCCGACATCGGCACTCGTAACCCGCTCATGGACCTCCTCCGCGTTCCCTCCATCGGCTGCGACGAGGGCTTCGCTTGAGGGGGAAATCCACCCCTGCGATCGCCGCAAGTATCTCGCGCAATAAGGCCTAGAGGCTTGATCCCGCGTCCGTCGCGGTCTACGATTAGCGCCGCGTTCAGAGGGAACGCACGGGCTGCCATCGTGTGCAGCAGGAGCCGCGGTTGAAGCCACCTCAGGGATCCGACGGGCTACGTCGCCTCGCCGAGCAGAGTCGAACTCTGCTGGGCGAGCTCGATCATGCACGCCCTGAGCTGCTCTCGATCGCCGAGCTCAACCGCACCCTGCGTCAGGTCTTGCTCAATCAAGCGGCCCTGCTCGAGGCCCTCGCCGAGGCACCTCGCCCCCAGATCAAGGTCCTGCGCGCGAAGCCCGCGGAGCTGAGCCCCCTCGAGCTCTCCGACCTCGAGGTCGACGCCGACGAGCTGGCCGCCTCGAAGAACGGGCTGTCGAAGCAGGCCCCCGAGGCCGCCGACCCCGAGCGCGTCGCCCCCAAGCACACCGACCCCAACACCTACACCGACCCCAAGCCCGAGCCCCGCGCGTCCTCCGAGGCGCCGGCGGAGCGCGGCGACGAGGCCACGTCGGGCGACGGCGCGGCCGCCGAAGGGAACTCGGCCACCGCGCTGCTCGCGGAGACCGAGACGATCCCCAAGCACCTCTGCCGGGGCTTCGTCTGCGACTTCGACAACCGGGATCGCGACTACGACAAGGGCCTGGAGAAGTTGAACCGCTGGATCTCAGCGGGCTCTTCCGGAACGCCCTTCCAATGGCGTGGAGATCACGCCTACCTGAACCTCAAGGGCGCGGGCGCGAACAGCGCGCGGACCTACGAGGAACAGATCATGGCCCGCATGGGCTTCAGCCGCCGGCTTGGCCGGTTGGCAGTCCCAGGCCTCGAAGGCGACGTCGTCGTCTACGAACGACCGAGCTGATTGAGCGGATAGCGCAGATGGTAAGGACTCAAGACAGGGTGCCCAAAGAGAAGCTCACGCGGGAGAAGATCTGCCAGTTCATCTGGGATCGCTACATCGAGAACTCCCGCCCCAAGTTCGAGATCGACGAAGAAGAGGCGCTCAAGTTCTTCGAAGAGTACTACAGCAAGCACCCGCTCAACACCGACGACGAGTGCTTCTACTACGGAGTGCTCCTCTACGAGCGCGCCTTCGCCGACGATCACAACCGCGCGCGCTACCTGGTCAAGGCCCAGGAGGTGTTCGGCGTCTATCGCAGCGTCAGCGGCGACACCGAGTGGGACGCGATCGAGGATCGCTACGCAGACGTGTGCGACATCATCGAGAGCGAGAAGCTGCTCGACAGCGTGAAGACCGCGGCCGACCTCGCCCCCGAGATCGAGGGCATGGTCCTGATCCCCGCGGGGCCGTTCCGCTTCGGCTCGGAGCTGGTCGAGACGGTCCTCGAGCCCTTCTACATCGACATCTGCCCGGTGACCAACGAGCAGTATCGGGTGTTCCTCGAGGAGACCAACTACCGCGCCCCCGGGATCTGGCGTCAGCGCCCCGAGCTCACCAAGGACGGCCTCCCGGTCGTCGGTGTCTCCTGGATGGACGCGCTGCAGTACTGCAAGTGGGCGGGGAAGAGCCTGCCCACCGTCGAGCAGTGGGAGAAGGCCGCGCGCGGCTCGACCGGCTGGACCTACCCCTGGGGTGAGGAGACGCCGACCCCCGAGCTGGCGAACTTCAACCAGTTCGACGGGAGCGAGCCGAAGCTGCGCCCGCTCAAGGAGTTCAGCGGGACCTCGCCCTACGGGCTGAAGAACATGGCCGGCTCGGTCTGGGAGTGGACGAACACCGCGCACCCCGAGCTCGAGGGCACCCAGTGGGTCAAGGGCGGCAGCTGGATCGACCCCCCCCACCCCGAGTTCCTCTCCACCTACATCGCCAACTGGGCGAGCAAGAAGGAGAAGAACGACGTGATCGGGTTCCGCTGCACCAAGCGGCTCGAGGTCAAGTAGGCCTCACGGCCAGCTCCCCCACGTGCACCCCTCCCCGATCGTGATCGACGGCCCCGCCGGCGCAGGCAAGAGCACCGTGGCCCGGCGCCTGGCCGAGCGCCTGGGTGGGACCTACCTCGACACCGGCGCCATGTATCGCGCGTTCACGCTGCGCGCGCTGCGCCAGGGGGTCGACCTCCAGGACCCGCGAGCGCTGACGCGGGTGGTCGCCGAGGGCGAGCTGCAGCTCGTGCCCGACGCCGGGGGCCTGCAGGTTCGACTCGACGGCGAGGACGTGACCGCCGCGATCCGCACCCCGGAGGTCACTCGCGCGATCCACTTCATCGCCGGCTGCGCCGAGGTGCGCGAGCTCCTGGTCGAGGAGCAGCGTCGGCTGGCCGAGGTGCTCCCGCCGCCGGTGGTGGCCGAAGGGCGGGACCTGGGCTCGATCGTGTTCCCGGCGGCGCGGGTCAAGGTCTACCTCGACGCCTCGGTGGAGGTCCGCGCCCGCCGCCGCCTGGCCGAGCTCGGCCCAGACGCGCCGAGCCTCGAGGAGCTCGAGCGCGAGATCGCGCTCCGCGACGAGCGCGACCGCTCACGAGGCGTGGCCCCCCTGGTGCGCGTGCCCGACGCGACCTGCATCGACTCGACCGCCCTCGGGCCCGAGGCCGTGCTCGAAGCCCTCCAACACCTGGTCGAGCAGGCCTGAGGCCGCATAAGCTCCGATTTGCAATGCACTTCAAGTGCTTGCATGGCTGGCTCGCACTCGCATCCCCAGCTATCCTCGAAGCGTCGACAAGGCGAAAGGCGCTCTCATGTTCCCTGACGGGATCACCCTCCGTGAACTGGTGGACCGAGCCGAGCACATGGACCTCAAGGCCGTGGTCGGTGCGACCCCCTTGCTCGTGTTTCGCCCCGACCGTCACGGGGAGTCGCTGCTCTTCGTGACCCCCGCCGACGAGCAGGTGTCGTCGACCTTCCTCACCGACACCGGGGCGCTGGCGACGACCGAGGGCGGCGCCCAGGGCTTCGCGATCCCCGACGCGGTGGTCGTGGCGTTGACGAAGAGCAACCGCAACCCCGAGGCCGACGACACCGTGATTCGCGTCGGGCGCGCGCGCACGAACGACATTCGCTTGCGCAGCGTCAACGTCTCCAAGGTGCACGTGAGCCTCGAGCCCAGCGAAGGCGTCGGCTCCCTCCCGAGCTGGCAGATCGTCGACCACAACTCGGCCAACGGGACCTGGGTCAACGGCCTGCAGCTGCAGCCCGAGGAGCCCAACTTCCTCCGCCCCTCCGACGAGCTGCGGATCGCCGACGTGAGCGCGGTGTTCCTCGACGCCGACGGCTTGCAGTCGCTGCTCGCCGGCGTGCGCCGCGCGCTGTAGCCGTGTCGCCGACCCTCGCCGAGGTGCGCGGCGCGGCCCGGCGGCTCGAGGGTCACGTGCGCTGCACGCCGACCCTCGACGCGGCCGTCGGGCGGAACCCCTACCCGGACCTGCTGCTCAAGCTGGAGAACCTCCAGGTCAGCGGGTCCTTCAAGGCGCGAGGCGCGCTGAACAAGGCGCTCCAGGTGCCCGCCGAGGCGCGCGCGCGCGGCCTGGTCACCGCCTCAGGGGGCAACCACGGCCTGGGCGTGGCCTACGCCGGCCAGCGCCTGGGGTGCGCCGTGCGGATCTTCCTCCCGACCTCGACGCCGGCGGAGAAGCTGCGCAAGCTCGAGGCCTGGGGCGCCGAGGTGGTCCTCGAGGGCGCCGTGTGGGACGAGGCCAACCTCGCGGCCCTGGCCTACGCCGAGGCGCAAGGCGCGATCTACGTGCACCCCTTCGCCGACCCCGAGGTGATCGCCGGCCAGGGCACGGTGGCCCTCGAGTGCGTGGAGCAGGCGCCTGAGCGCGACCTCTACCTGATCGCGATCGGCGGGGGCGGCTTGATCGCGGGCTGCGCGCTCGCGCTCAAAGCGCTGCGCCCGGACGCGATCGTGATCGGCGTCGAGCCGCGCGGCGCGGCGACCCTCCAGCGCAGCATTCAGGCCGGTGAGCTCGTGACCCTCGACCGCCTGGAGACGGCCGCGACCTCGCTCGCCCCGCGCCGCAGCGAGGCGCTCAACCTGGCCCTGATCCAGGCCCACGTGGACGAGGTCGTGCTCGTCGACGACGCGGACCTGAGGGACGCGGCGCGCTGGCTGTGGGACGAGTTCGGGCTCGCGGTCGAGCTGAGCGCGGCGGCCGCCGTCGCGGCGCTGCGCTCGGGGGCCTACGTCCCAACGCCGGGGCGACGGCCGCTCGCCCTCGTGTGCGGGAGCGGCGCGCCGCCGGCCTGACTACTGGCTCGGCGCCTCTTCGGGGGGGAGCAAGAAGCCGTAGGCGCCCGCGGCCTTGGGGTCGAGCAGCACGACCTGGGTGGCGCGCACGCCGACCTCGTCGTCCTTGGCCTTCTCGGGGCGCTCGCCTCCGGTCTCGCCGCGGACCTCCGCCAGCAGCTTCTTCTTGAGCTCGGGGGCCTCCTCGAGCGCGGCGCGCTGGAGGATCACCACGTCACGGGTGCAGGAGACCTTGTATTCCCCGCCGAGGCTCACGGTCAGCGAGCCGCCGTTGCGGATCACCGTCGCCCGCCGCCAGCCCACCGCGTCTTTGCTCGCGGCCGGGGTCAGCGTGGGGTAGCCCTCACCGAGCAGCACCACCTGGGTGTTGCTCAGCTGACGGTCGACGAAGCTCGTGCCTTCGGGCGTGCGCCCCTCGGTCTCGCGCAACGAGCCGTAGACCCAGATCTCGTCGCCCTCCTTGATCCCGTCGAGCGGGATTCGGCGGTCGGCGAAGTAGCGCGTCCCCTCGCTCAGGGAGACGTAGGCCTTCTTCGAGCCAGGCTTGCCGCCCTCGAGGGCCTTGTAGCTGAGCGCGTAGAACTCGGTCTTCTTGTGCTTGGCGAGCTTGCCCCAGCTGTGGAATCCACCAGCCGCGGCGGCTTGGATCCCCGCCAGCGTCAGGGCGATCGCGAACATGGCCTGTTTCATGAGCTCTCCTCGAAGCCCGCAGGGTAGCGCAGCCCTGCAGGGGCGCCAGCAAAAAGCCCCGGACCCGATCTCCGCCCATGCATGGAACCGGAGCCGTCAGCGCGGCATAGTGTCGGCTCACGAAAGGCAGCCATGAAGATCACGATCCTCTCGAGGAACCCCGAGCTCTACTCGACCATGCGCCTCGTGGAGGCGGCGAAGCAGCGGGGGCACGAAGTCATCGTCATCGATTTCCTGCGCTGCATCTTGAGCATCGCCTCCAACGAGCCCGTGATCCGCTGGCGCGGCAAGGAGCTGACCGAGGTCGACGCGGTGATCCCGCGGATCGGGGTCTCGCACACCTTCTACGGCACCGCCGTGGTCCGGCAGTTCGAGATGATGGGCACCTACGCGGTCAACCGCTCCCAGGCGATCTCGCGCGCGCGCGACAAGCTGCGCTGCTTGCAGCTGCTCTCACGCAAGGGGATCGGGCTGCCGGTCACGGGCTTCGCGCACAACACCAAGGACATCGAGGGCCTGCTCGAGATCACCGGGGGGGCGCCCCTGGTCGTCAAGCTGCTCGAGGGCACGCAAGGGATCGGGGTGGTCCTCTGCGAGACGAAGAACGCAGCGGAGTCGGTGATCGAGGCCTTCCGCGGCCTCGACGCGAACATCATCGTCCAACAGTTCATCAAGGAGGCTGGGGGCGCGGACCTGCGCGCCTTCGTCGTCGGCGACAAGGTCGTGGGCGCGATGAAGCGCCAGGGCAAGCCGGGGGAGTTCCGCTCGAACCTGCACCGCGGGGGCACGGCCGAGAAGGTCAAGCTCAGCCCGCAGGAGCGCAAGACGGCCACCCAGGCTGCCAAGGCGCTGGGGCTGCGCGTGGCCGGTGTGGACATGCTCCGCTCGGACCACGGGCCGGTCGTGATGGAGGTCAACTCCTCGCCAGGGCTCGAGGGGATCGAGGCCGCCACCGGGGTCGACGTCGCCGGGAAGATCATCGAGTTCATCGAGAAGGACGCCAAGCCAGGCATGCCTCGTGACTCGATCAATGTCTGAGCCGCGCAAGCGCAAGGCCCCCAAGCCCAGCCGTGAGCCGTTCGAGATCGCGGGGGTCGAGGTCGCCTCTGGCGAGCGCCAGCTCGTCGAGCTGCACCTGACCCGGCTCTACACCAGCGGCGACGTCGTGATCCCGGTGCACGTGGTCCACGGGCGGCGAGATGGCCCGCGGCTGTTCGTGAGCGCCGCGGTCCACGGCGACGAGATCAACGGCGTCGAGGCGATTCGCCGCTTGCTCAGGCTGCGGCTGCTGAAGAACCTGCGCGGGACCTTGCTGGCGATCCCGGTGGTGAACGTGCACGGCTTCCTGGCCAAGACGCGCTACACCCCCGACCGGCGCGACCTCAACCGCAGCTTCCCCGGGACCGCCAAGGGCTCTCTGGCCGCCCGCGTGGCGAAGTCGTTCATGGACGAGGTCGTCGCGCGCTGCACCCACGGCGTCGACCTGCACACCGGCTCGAACCACCGCACGAACCTGCCGCACGTGCGCGCGAACCTCGACGACGACGAGACGCGCCGCCTGGCCGAGGCCTTCGGCACCCCGGTGTTGATCAACGCCAAGCTCCGCGACGGCAGCCTGCGGCAAGCGGCCATGGAGCACGGGATCCCGATGCTCCTCTTCGAGGGCGGCGAGGCGCTGCGCTTCCAGCCCACGGTCACCCAGGCTGCCGTCCGCGGCGTGGTGGGGGTCATGGTCGCGCTGGGCATGCTGCGCAGCGCGCGCCGCCCGACCCGCGCGCCCTTCGTCGCCAGCTCGACGAAGTGGATCCGCGCGCCCGACAGCGGGCTGCTGATCAGCGACCTGCAGCCGGGCATGCCGGTGGAGGCGAATCAGCAGGTCGGCTACATCTCCGACCCCTTCGGTCGGGAAGAGACCCCGATCTTCGCCCCGAAGCGCGGGATCGTGATCGGGCGACTGAACCTGCCCTTGATCAACGAGGGCGACGCGCTGTTCCACGTGGCCTACGGCGACAACGTCGGGGAGGCCGAGGCCACGATCCAGGAGTTCGGCGACCAGTTCGACTCGGAGCTTCCCTACCAGCCCGAAGAGGTCATCGACGTCGACTGAACCCGGCGTGGGGCCCGCGCGCGACCCCTGGGACCGCTCGGTCATCGAAGCGTAAATCAGCGCTTTCGCGCTGCTCCTGGGCTGGCCGGTTGCCTAGCATGCCTCTCTGCACCGGAGCGGCTGAGATGCACCGTCGAGCCCCGAAGTTCGCGCTCTTGCTCTGCGCCGCGTCGATCGCGCCGGCCTGGGCCCAGGGGCAGGCAGCCCTGAGCCTCGAGAGCCGCGTGTTCGACCCCAAGCTCGCGGGCGCGACGCTGCGGGTGACGACCCGCCTCCCGGGCAGCGGCAGCTACGGCGCGCAGCTCACCGTGCGCGACGCCCAGGGGGCGCTCGTGCGCCGACTCGCCGAGGGCAGCCGCCTGCGCGGGCGCGACTACGTCGACGTCTGGGACGGCCTCGACGAGGCCGGGCGCTTCGTCGCGCCGGGGGACTACCCGCTGCGCTTCAGCGCGGGGGGCGCCGCGCGCGAGGTCACCGTCCACGTCGTGCGCCTGGGCGTACGCGCGGTGGCCTTCTCGGGCGCCGGGCGCGTCCCGCTGACCTACCACCGGGCCGAGGCCTGGGCCGGCAGCGCGTTCGCGGTGGACAACGCCGGCGCGGCCTGGACGCTCCCCCGCTCGCCGCTCGGGGTCGGGTGCCTCGACGGCCCCGACGGCGCCCCGCTCGAACTCCCCGCCCCGTGGTGGGAGGTCGACGGCCCGCCCCGCGCCGCCAACGGGAGCCTGCTGGCCCGGGGGCGCAGCCTGCCGGTCGCCTATCAGGCAGGCGCCACACCTCAGGTCACGGCGACCCTCGGGGACGCCGCCGGCCACGGCGGACGCGCGGTCGGCGTGAACTTCCCCGCGGGCCGGCCGCTGCGCCTGGTGGTCGAGGGCGGCCAGCCCGCGAGCGGCATGCTCGGCGAGGTCCGGCCGGGGGACCGCGTGACCCTCGACCTGCCAGCCCTCGGGCCGCAGCTGGGCAAGTGGCTGCTGCGCGTGCGCTTCGCCTTCGCCTACCGGGAAGACGACGGGAGCTGGCGACGGGTCCCGGGGGGACAGGTCAGCGAGCACCTCCTCTACACGGTGCTCGCCGCCCCGTCTGCTCGAGACGTCCCCGGGGGCAGGCCGTGGGTCGCCGCCCTCGACCTCGCCTCGCGCTGGCTCACGGGCGACGTGCGCACGCAGGCGAGCGCGCTCGAGCGGATCGTGGCCGGGGTCAACGCCGGCCTCGGACTGCGCTACGAAGACACCCAGGGCGCGCCGGCCTACACCGACGGCCTCGCGCTCGAGTCCCCTGAGCTCGACCTCACCGCCTTCCTCGCGGGGCGAGCCAACGGGCGCGTCGTCAACTGCCTCGACTGCGCGAGCGTGGTGACCCAGCTCGGCGCGCAGCTCGGCGCGCGGGGGCAGGTCGAGATCATGGGCTGGGACTTCCGGCTCTACTTCCTCAAGGGGCTCGGGTCGCCCGACTTCACCCATGACCTGTTCTTTGGCCAACACGCCTTCAGCTACCACGCGGTCGCGACCTTCGACGGTGGGCAGACGATCCATGACGCCTGCCTGAGCGTGGACGACGACGCCAGGCCCTGGTCGCCGCCCTTCCGCGAGCGCCTCCCGGCGGGCATGCCCGAGTCCGACTACCGCCGGCAGCTCAGCCGCGACGCCTTCGGCGGCCAGGCCTTCGGGCGGGCGGCGCCCCGGTGAGCGCGCGGACGAAGACCCCCATGACGTCACGCCTGCTCATGGGCCTCGCGCTGCTGAGCGCCTGCCTCCTGCCCGCTGGCGCCCAGGACGCCCCGCCTGGGCCGGGCTCCCTCGAGCTGCGGCTCGCGGAGCGCTACGGCGTCTCGGCCTGGCCGGCCTCGGCGGGGCCGCGGCTGGGCCTCGACCCGGCCACCGTCCGCTCGCCGGGCTGGGTCCAGCTCGAGGTCACCCGCGACGCCCGCCGCGCGGAGGCGCGGGTCGCGCTCGGCCCC
>JAGQRJ010000322.1 GCA_020425635.1 Planctomycetota bacterium
AGAGCCCAGCGCGGCCGAGACGCCTGGCGGGAGCGGCGCCTCCCGGCGCTCGCCCTTCGCGGCCATGCGCTCGGTCGCCGGGCTGACCCTCGTGTCGCGGGTCCTGGGCTTCGTGCGCGACGTGGTCATGGCCTCGCTCCTGGGAGCCAGCGCCGTCTCGGACGCGTTCTTCCTCGCCTGGTTGCTGCCGAACCTCATGCGCCGGCTGTTCGGCGAGGGCGCCTTCGCGGCGGCCTTGATCCCGGTGTTCATAGACGCCCGGGAGTCGGGCAACGAAGCGGAAGCTCGGCGGCTGGTCTCGGCGGCGACGACCCGCCTGGCCCTGGTGCTCCTGGCCCTGATCGTGGTCGGCGAGGTCGCCCTGACCTGGGGCCTGGGCTACGTGCACGAGCCGGCCCCGGGCTGGCCGCGGCTACACCGCGCCCTGGCCGGCGCCGAGCTGACCCTCGAGCTGGCGCGGGTGCTGCTCCCCTACCTCGGCTTCATTTGCCTGGCCGGGGTGCTCGGGGGCGCGCTCAACGCCCTCGACCGCTTCGCGATCCCGGCCGTGGCCCCGGTGCTGCTCAACCTGATCTGGATCGCCGCCCTCGCCGTCGGCGCCGCGCTCTACCCCGAGGCCGAGCGCCGGGTCAACGTGCTCGTGTGGGGCCTCGTCGCCGCCGGGGTCGCGCAGTTCACGATCCACCTCGTCGCCTGCCACCGCGCCGCGCTCCCCGTGGCCCCGCGCTGGAAGACCGACCCCGCGCTGCTCAAGCGGGTGCGCAGCCTGTTCTTCTCCCTCGCGCTGGGCTTGACCGTGTTCCAGCTCAACGTGCTGTTCGACAGCTTGATCGCCTACGCCTTCGTCCCCGCGGGCGGGGTCACCGCGCTCTACTACGGCAACCGCCTGATCCAGCTCCCGATCGGCGTGCTCGGGGTCGCCCTCTCCACCGTGGTCTTCCCCCAGCTCGCGCGCCTCGCCAAGCGCGGCGACTTCGCCGGGCTCGGCGCGGTGCTCGACCAGGGGATCCGAATCGGGCTCTACGTGAGCTTGCCGGCGGCCGTCGGGCTCGCGGTGCTCTACGTGCCGATCGTCGACGTGCTGTTCGGGCACGGCGAGTTCGACGCCGACTCGGTGCGGCGCACTGGAGGGGTGCTGCTCTGCCTGACCCCCGCGGTGGTCGCGGCCTGCCTGACCCCGGTGCTCGCCCGCGCGTTCTACGCCGAGGAGCTCACCCGGATCCCGGTCTACGTGAGCGTGTTCTGCGTGCTGGTCAACCTCACGCTCAACCTGACCCTGGTCACCCCCCTCGAGGAAATGGGCCTCGCGCTCTCGACCTCGATCTCGCAGTGCCTGAACCTGCTGCTCTTGAGCGTGTTCTCGCGGCGCCGCCGAGCCGCCCGCGACGACCTCCCGCGAACCGGCGACACCCTCCGTGGGCTGAGCGCCTTCTTCGCCCTCGCCCTCGCCATGGGGGGCGTCGCCTTCCTCGTGCAGCACGTCCTCCCCCTCCCAGGGGGTGTGCGCCTGGCGCTCGCCGTCGGCCTGGGGGTCGTCGTCTACTTGGGAGGGTCACGTCTTTTTCGAATTCGCGAACTGACGCTTCTGCTCAGCCGCGGTCGCTAAATCTGGCGGATCCCCATAAGTCCTTTGCATGCGAGCGCCCCTGGCAGCGCCACGCGCCGTCACGTTTTCGTACAGCCCGCCCGTTCCCCTGAGCGTCTTCGCTCGTGCATTTCTTCATGCACGGTCGAGGGCTCTGTGCGGCTAAAGCACACAGAGACAGGGGAAGGTCATGCAGCGACGAATCATGGTGGGCCTGGGCGCGGTGGTCGCAGGGCTGGTTTCGGTGGGCGGCACTCAGCGCGAAGCCAACGCGTTCCCCAGCCTGCGCACGATCCCCGCGGCCTCGGCCAACTACAGCCGGCGCTCCAGCCGCGCGATCCGGCGGATCGTGCTGCACACGACCGAGGGCAGCGAGCAGTCCGCGATCAACACCTTCCAAAACCCCAGCTCGAGGGTCTCGGCGCACTACCTGGTCTCCCGCGCCGGGCGCCTCACGCGCCTGGTTCAGGACAAGGACGTCGCCTACCACGTCCGCGGCAACAACGAAGACACGATCGGGATCGAGAACGAGGGGCGCGCGAGCGATCGCAACCAGTGGACCGCGGCCCAGCTCGACACCCTGGTGGAGCTCGTGCGCGGCCTCTGCGACCGCTACGGGATCCCCAAGAGCCGCACCCACATTCTGAGCCACGCGCAGCTCGACCCGAGCCGCCGGATCGACCCGGGCCCCTACTTCCCCTGGGACGACTTCATTCGCCGCGTCAACGGCGGCAGCGGCGGCGGCGGCGGATCGACGCCCCAGACCTACACCGTGCGCACGGGCGACACCCTCGCCGCGATCGCCGCGCGGACCGGGGTCAGCGTCAGCGAGCTGCAGCGCCTCAACGGGATCTCCAACCCGAACCTGATCTTCCCCGGCCAGGTCCTGCGCCTCAGCTCCACGACGCCCCCCCCGCCCCCGCCGAGCAGCAGCTACGTCGCCGAGGTCACCGCGAGCTCGCTCAACGTGCGCACCCAGGCCTTCGGGACGGTCCTCGGGCAGGCCCCCCGCGGCGCCCGCTTCGTGGTCAACCAGACCGCCAACGGCTGGGCGCGGATCCACTACGCCGGCCGCGACGCCTGGGTCTCGGCCGACTACCTGCGTCGGATCAGCGGCGCGGCCGTGGTGCGTGTCGCCGCCAACACCCTCAACGTGCGCAGCGGGCCCTCGACCGCCAACCGGGCCCTGGGCACCGTGGGGCGGGATCAGGACTACGTGCGCCTGGGCCAGGACGGCAACTGGATCCTGATCCAGTTCGACGGTCGCCGCGGCTACGCCCACATGACCTACCTGCAGCAGATCTCGATCCGCTGACCTACCTCAAGCTGTTTCGGGAAAAGGGCTTAGCCCAGCGACCCGGGGTTCGACCCTAATCCTCAGGTGCTGCGGCCCGAACCTGAGGATGCGGGCGCATACTCACGCGCCGGGGGGAGCGCTCGTGGGGCTGCTGAGCCGTCTGTGGGGTCTGGTCTCGGCTCCGGCACCCGTCGTGCGGGTCCCGGTGGCGCCCACGCAGCCCGTGGTCGCGCCTCCCGCACTCGTCGCTCCCCCCAGGCCCCAAGCCCAGGAGCCCGGGCAGGAGCCTGAGCGCGAGTGCACCAGCCACCGAGCCTCAGACGCAGACCTCGCGGCGGCCCTGCAGCACGACCTCCGCTGCCGCGCCCAGCGCCTCCTCGAGAGCCTCACGCACGAACCCGACCTCGCCTACGTGGTCCAGGCCCTGAGCGAGGAGATCGCGGACGCCCTCCCTCAGATCCCGGCGGCTGCGCAAGCCGGGCTGGCCCTCACCGTCGACGCGAACGTTCAAGTCCAGGACTTGGTGCGCGTCTTCGAGCGCGACCCGAGCCTGGCCCAGGCGCTGCTGAAGACCGCCAACTCCTCCTACTACTGCTCTGCCAGCCCTTGCACCTCGATCGACAAGGCCGTGGTCAAGCTCGGCCGCCGTGGCTTGCGAAACGTCCTGCTGAATCAGCTCATGCAAGGCCTGGTCTGCCGCCCAGGCGCCGCCTTCGGTGACATGCCGCGCGAGGTGTGGAGCCACATGAGCGAGAGCGCACCCCTCGCCCGCCGACTCGCCCCGGGCTTCGGAGGCAACCCAGAGGAGGCCTTCGCGCTGGCGCTCCTGCACGACGCCGGGAAGCTGGTGTTGTTCGAGGCAGCGAGCGCGGCGCGGCGCAAGCGACGCCGCGAGGTCTGCGTCGACGACCCCACGAAGATCGCCGCCTGCCTCGACCTGCTGCACGAACCCTTGGGCGGACTGGCGGTCTTCACCTGGGGCTTCGGCCCAGAGGTTGCACGGGTGGTCGCCAACCACCACCGCCACCCCCCCCCGCAGCAGCCCTCCCCCCTCTCGGAGGCCGTGTTCCTCGCGGACGCGATCCAGCTCGCAGGCGACGTGAACTCGCTGGGCCTCGAAGCGCTGTGGGCACGGGGCCGCCTGTCGGGTTCCCCCGTGCGCGTGGAGGAGCTCCCCACCGACACCTGGAGCCGGCGCGCGATCGTCGCCCGCAGCTAGCCCGTAAACTCACCACGTGGTGGGGAGCCTTGCGGGCTGGCGCGGCTGAATCACCCGGGGCCCCGTTCGGCCTCGGCCTCAGCGTTTTCGGGCGTGCGCGGCGGCGGTCGCTTATCCTCGTACCGTGCCCGACCCTGGCGAATCCGAGCCCGCGCCCCCCGCTCCCGACCCGAGCGCGGGCGACCCTACGCGCAGCGCGATCTCGCGCTGGGTGCACAAGACCCAGCGCTTCAAGCGCCCCGCGGGGGCTGAGCCGCCCGAGGCCTCCTCGCTCCCCACCCCGCCGGCCCCGGCCGCCGAGGAGCCCGGTGGGGTCCCGGCCTCGGAGCCGGTGAGCGCGCCTG
>JAGQRJ010000323.1 GCA_020425635.1 Planctomycetota bacterium
GATCCCGTGCCAGTGCACGGTGGTGTGCTCGGGCAGCCGGTTCGTGACCAGGATCCGGACCCGGTCCCCCTCCACCGCCTCGATCGTCGGCCCCGGAGTACGCCCGTTGTAGCCCCAGCAGCGAACCTTCATGTCGGGTGCGAACTCCTGCTCGAAGGCCTCGGCGACGAGGTGATACTCCTTCACCCCGTTCTTGATCGTCGGCTCGAGCGTCGCCCCGTCGAGGGTCACGACGGGCGTGAACGCGCCAGCGCGGCCGGGGCGCGCGGCCTGGGCCGGGTCGCCGTCACCGTCCTGGCCACGGGCCCGGCGCCAGAGTAGGAGCGGGCTCGCCAGCAGGCTGGAAAGGAGCATTTGTCTGCGGGTCCACATGGTGGCCTCCGATCTCATTCGTCCGTGGGCAGCGGCCCGCCGATCGCGCGTCGCAGCTCGTTGTGGGCGAGCCAGTAGTCGCGGACCGACTCGGCGTAGTCGCGGTAGGTCGCGAGCTGGTTCTGCTTGGCGTCCAGGAGCTGGAAGGCGCTGACGAGCATGAAGTTGTATTGCTCTTGGGTCAGGCGCACGACCTTCTCCCGCAGGGGAACCAGCGTGTCTCGCAAGTGCACGGCGATCTCTCGCGCCGCGAGCAAGCGCGCCCGCGTTGCGCGGACCTCCGCCCGAATCGCCACGGCGAGGTCCGCGAAGCGCTCCTCCGTAGCTCTGGATTTGGCGTCGATTCGCGCCAGCTCGCCCTGCCGGCGGTCGAACAGCGGCAGGCTCAGCGAGACCGCCGGCCCGATCTGCCACTCCCCGTCGGAGCTCCGCTCCCCGCTCACCCCGGCCGACAGGCCAGGGAGCCAGCGCGCGGTGTTGGCTGTGTCGCGCTCGTACGTCAACGCGTCCAGCTCCTGGCGGAGCGCTGCCAGATCCAGGCGCCGGTCGACCGCGGTCGACTCCAGCTTCGCCAGCGAAGCCTCCGCAGGGGGCAGGTCGGGGAGCTGAGCCGGGAGGGACCAGGCAGCGCCCTCTGCCCCCCAGAGGCCCATGAGACGGGTCAAGCGCTCGCGAAGCTGGAGGACGTCGGCCTCGACCCGCGCCAGCTCGAGCCGCGCTTGCTGAGCCAGCACCTCCTGGTTGGCCAGGTTGAGCTCGTTGATGTTTCCGGCCTCCTTCAGGCTGCGCGCATACTCGTAGCTCGCCCAGGCGGCCTCGCTGAACGTGGTGAGGACGGCCTTGGTCAGCAGCGCGCCTTGCAGCTCGTAGTAGGCGGCCTCGACGTCGCGGCTCAGCCGCAGCACCTCGTCTGCCACCTCCAGCTGCGCCTGCTCGATCCTGGCCTCCGCTGCGCGGGAACGCAGGGGCATGAGCACGAGCGATACCAGGTCCTGCGTCACCGAGAATTCGAAGTTGGTGCGCTTGGGAGAAGTGTCCGGGAAGCGCGCGGTTCCTTCGAGCTGCGGGTTCTCCGGCGTCAACGCCGCGATCAACTCAGCCCGCGCCAACCCGACCTCGGCCAGGCGCGCTCCCAGGCCGCGGTTTCGCAGGACGGCCACGCGAATCGCAGCCTCGACCGTCAGGTCGTCTCGCAGGAGCGGGGCGACCGGGTCGCGCTCGCTCTCCGACACCGCCGTACCGCCTCGCGGGCCGAGGAGACGGTCGATCTCGGCGAGGTCATGGGACGGGCTGGGGCTGGCACACCCCGCGAGGGCGAGGAGGGCAGTCAGGAGCCCGTGGCGAGCTCTCACTGGTCTCTCGCAGGCTGGGACGTCGGGGGGGCACCAGCCCCTCGATGCCCCGCGTGCGGATCGGCGGCCGGCTTCGAGGCGGGTCCTGCCTCATGATGGTGGCCTGCATGCGGGTCGGAAGTCGGACGGCTGGCGGGGCGCGAGGCTGGTTCCTGCGACGCAGTCGTCAGCGAGGTCACGGGGCGAATCGCGATCGGCTCCTCTCCGGCTGGGTTGGCGGGGTGATCATGAGGGAGCGTTGCGGGGGCGCTGCAGGCCGACAGCGTTACCCCCAACAGCCCGGCGAGGGCTCGCACCCGCCACCCGAGGGGGCTCCCCGGTGAGTGAATTCTCAAGACTGAACTCCGCGCGGCGCGCGCCTTCCATGGGTAGCTGCAGAACCTCCGGGATCAGAACCTCGCGCTTGCAGCCTCACAACTGCACCCTGCGCAACCGCAGCGCATTGGCGATCACCGAGACGGAGCTCGCGCTCATGGCGGCGCTGGCGATCATGGGGCTGAGCAGCAGCCCGAACACGGGGTAGAGCACTCCAGCCGCCACTGGCACGCCAAGGGCGTTGTAAGCGAAGGCGAAGAACAGGTTCTGGCGAATGTTTTTCATCGTCGCCCGGCTGAGGCGGCGGGCGCGCACGATCCCGCGCAGGTCGCCCTTGACCAGGGTCACCCCAGCGCTCTCCATGGCCACGTCCGTGCCCGTCCCCATGGCGATCCCGACGTCGGCCTGGGCCAGGGCCGGCGCGTCGTTGACGCCGTCACCCGCCATGGCGACGACCCGCCCCTCGGCCTGGAGTCGCTTGACGACGTTCCCCTTGTCCTCGGGGAGGACCTCGGCCTCGACCTCGTCCAACCCGAGCTGGCTGGCGACGGCCTCTGCGGTGGCGCGGCTGTCGCCCGTCACCACGACGACGCGCAGGCCCTCGTCGCGCAGCAACCGGATCGCCTCGGGGGTGCTCTCCTTGATCGGATCCGCCACGGCCAGCAGCCCCGCCAGGGCTTCGTCGACCGCCACGTAGACGACCGTCGCGCCACC
>JAGQRJ010000324.1 GCA_020425635.1 Planctomycetota bacterium
GCGGCGGCCGACCGCGCGCTGCGCCTCGAGCAGTCCGGGGCCGGGCTCGCCGCGGCGCTGCGCGGGCTCGGCCAGGGGAGCATGCCCTGGCTGGGGGCGCGCCTGGGCGAGCTGGGCTGCGAGGTGCTGTGGGTCGCGGGCGAACGCGACCCGCGCTACCGGGCCCTCGCCGAGGAGGGCGCCGCGGCCTGCGCTCAGGGCCGCCTGCTCGTGCTGCCCGCCGGGCACAACGTCGTAGCCGAGCGCCCCCAGGAGCTCGCCCAGGCCGTGCGCGGCCTTTAGCCCCCGTCCCTTAGGCCTCCTGCGCGGGCATGAAAGGAACGCGCCGCGCCGCCGTTCTCGCGCGTGGAGGCACGACCCATGGCGACGATTCACCGCTTCACCTTCCTCAGGCACCTGCGCGCCGAGCCCAACTCCCACGTCTTGCACTACCGCAAGGGCAAGCTCGTGCGCAGCGGGCGCGGGCTGGCGTTCTGGTACCTGCCGCTGAACGCGAGCCTGGCCGAGGTCCCGACCTGCGACCTCGAGCAGCCCTTCCTGTTCCACGCGCGCAGCTCCGACTTCCAGGAGGTCACGGCCCAGGGGGCGATCGCCTACCGGGTCGCCGACCCCGAGCGGCTCGCCGAGCGCGTCGACTTCTCCCTCGACCTGGCGACGGGCGCCTTCCTCAAGACCCCCCTCGAGGACCTGGCGCAGCTGTTCACCAAGCAGGCCCAGCAGCTCGCCTGGGGCTACCTCGCGAGCACCCCGATCCGCCAGCTCCTGGCCGAGGGCGTCGAGGCCGTGCGCGAGCGCGTGCGGGTGGGGCTGACCGACGACCCGGACCTGGGGCTCATGGGGCTCCACGTCGTGGGGGTCAACGTGACCCGGGTCGCGCCCACCGCCGACCTCGAGAAGGCGCTGCAGGCGCCCATGCGCGAGCACATTCAGCAGAGCGCCGACGAGGCGACCTTCGCCCGCCGCGCCCTGGCGGTGGAGAAGGAGCGCGCGATCGCCGAGAACGAGCTGCAGAACCGGATCGAGCTGGCCAAGCGCCAGGAGCTCCTGATCAACCAGGAGGGCGCGAACCGGATCCGCGAGACGAAGGAGGCCGCCGAGGCGGCGCGGCTCAAGGCCGAAGGCGACGCGGGCAACGTGCGGCTCAAGGCCGCCGCCGACGCCGACAAGATCCGCCTGGTCGACGAGGCCAAGTTCGCCAGCGAGCGTGAGCGCCTCGAGCTCTACCGCGGCCTGCCGGCCAACGTGCTCTGGTCCCTGGCGGCCCAGGAGCTCGCGGGCAAGCTGACCCGGATCGACCACCTGAACCTCTCGCCCGAGGCCCTCGGGCCCCTGCTCCAGAGCCTCATGTCGGCCGGGGCCGCGCGCCTGACGGAGGGAGGCAGCGCGTGAGCCTGCAGCCGCGGGTCGTGCTCGTCTACCGCGACGCCGAATACGTGCAGCTCCTCGAGCGGCACGGCACGCGGCAGCAGGCGGAGTTCTTCCTGCGCAGCCGCGGGCAGGAGCTCGCCCCGATCGCGGAGCGCCACGAGCGCTTCCGCGCCGCCCGGGGCGAGGTCCTCTCGCAGCTCCCGGTGGCCTGGCGGCGGACCGAGGTCCACCGCGACGACCTCGACCGCTTCCTGTTCGCCCCCGACGACGTGGTCGTGGCCCTCGGCCAGGACGGCCTGGTCGCCAACCTCGCGAAGTACCTCGAGGGGCAGCCGGTGGTCGGGCTCAACCCCGACCCCGAGCGCTACGAGGGCGTGCTCGTGCCCCACGCCCCAGGGCGCGCGGGCGAGCTGCTGCTCGCCGCGATCGAGGGCCGCGGGCGCTACCAGCTGCGCTCCATGGTCCAGGTGACCCTCGACGACGGGCAGCGGCTGCGCGCGCTCAACGAGCTCTACCTCGGCCACCAGACCCACCAGTCCTCGCGCTACGAGCTCGCGACCGCCCGCGGGCGCGAGGCCCACTCCTCGTCGGGGGTGATCGTCTCCACCGGGACGGGCGCCACCGGCTGGACGCGCTCGATCCACCGCCAGCGGCGGACCGAGCTCGAGCTGCCTGCGCCCGAAGACGACGCGCTCGTGTTCTTCGTGCGCGAGGCCTGGCCCAGCGTCGCCACGGGCACCGCGCTCACCGAGGGGGCGCTCGGCCCAGGCGACGCGCTCACGATCACCTCGCGCATGAACGACCGCGGCGTGGTCTTCGGCGACGGGATCGAAGACGACCGGCTCGAGTTCACCTGGGGGCGGATCGCCACCGTCGAGCTCGCGCCCGTGAAGCTCAAGCTCCTGCTCGCGGCGGAGGGTCGCGGGTCAGCGGAGTGAGCGGCGAGCCCGCGCGAGCCACGCGGGCCCGAGGAGGAGCAGCCCCAACAGCCACCACGGCGACGCCCCCGCGCGCGGCGCCAGGCTGCAGCCCCCGCGGGAGGACGAGCCGCCGCGCCCGGCCACCTGGTTCGGCGTCCCGCCGGCGGCGGAGAAGGTCACGGCGACTCGATTGAGCGCGTTGCCCGCCGCGTCGCGTGGGGCGTCGCGCCAGTAGACGACGAAGCTCGTCTCGCCGGGCGCGGGGTAGGTCGCGCCCGTGAGCGGGATCGGGTCGGGGTTGCTGAGGGTCAGCTCCGAGGACTTGATCCCCGGCCGGTCGGCCCAGGCGCCGACCGGGGTCAGGGCCATGAGCGCGGGCTCGCTGCCCGCGGTCGACCGCCCCTGGGCGTCGAGGGCCTTGAGCTCGATCGCGTAGCTCCGCGGGTCGAGGGACAGGTCGAAGCGGAAGGTCACGCGCAAGGCGCCCGCGGGGATCACGCGCCGCTGGGAGTCGATCGCGGCCACCGAGACGTCGGCGTCGAAGGGCACGGCGTAGACCGCGTTGGTCCAGCAGCGGTGGCCCTGGGTCCCGAGCGGGCCCTGGTCTGGGTCGCCCTGGGTGTAGGCCCCGAGGGTCAGCGCGGTCGGGACCTGGATCGCGCCCTCTTCGCCCACGTCGAGGCCCTCCTCGAGGTCCTGGTCGGCGCCCGCGAGCGCGAGCCGCCCCGCGCCGATCACGACGTCGTCCCCGCTGGCGTTGACCTGGGTCCGCAGCGGGCGGCCGGCCTCGACCTTGTAGAGCAGGAGCGACCGAATGTCGCCCCACTCGGGGGTCGAGCTGTAGCGGTAGCGGTAGCGCGGCGCGGCGGAGTTGCGCGGGACGAGGGCCGTGTGGCCGCCGTCGAGGGGGCCGTCGCCGCCGATCTGGCCGTCGGCGTTCTCGGCCGCTTCCTGGGCGTCGTGCCAGGTGAGGGTCTCGGAGTCGAAGCGCCCCTGGGCGTCGAGGGAGAAGGTCGCCAGCGGGCCGTCGGTGACCACCGAGTTCCCGTCGGCGAAGGCGTGCATCCAGCGCTCCTCGGGCGTGCCCCCGGGCTTGCCCTCGCCGAAGCAGTAGGTGCGCGTGTCGTAGAACACGTCGTCGCCCACCGAGTAGGTGCCCTGCAGGTTGAGGATCGTGGCCTGGCGCGAGGTGTTGAAGTTGAAGTCGCCGTGCGCGTCGGACCCGCCCGCCTGGTAGAGCTTGCGCACGAAGCGCGTCTCCGGATCGCTGACGAAGCCGTAGTCGATCATGCGGCTCTGGATCCGGAGGAACTCGGTGAAGTCGCGCCAGAGGGTGCGGTCCCAGTCGGCGTGCCCGGCGGCGAAGTCGGGGTCGGCCCACGGGTTCAGGTCGTTGAAGTCGACCCGGCTCGAGGGCATGCTGCGCGTGCGCCGCCCGTTGAAGAACTCGAGCCCCTTGACCACGAACTCCCCGGTCTGGGCGTGGACCTCGTCGCGCGTGCGCTGCGCGGGGTCGAGCCCCAGGCTGCGGTCGACGTGGTCGGGGCCCCAGCCCAACCCGCTGAAGGGGTGCGCGGCGTAGGCGAAGGGGGCCACGGGCTGCGCGGTCTGGGCCAGGTTCTGCAGCAGCGGCGCGAGCTCCACGTCGACGCTGGGGCTGCTCGGCCCGCGCAGCCAACCGCCGCCGTGCCACGGTCCCTCCACGTGGTCGGCGTGGAACAGGAGCATGTGCCCGCCCATGGGCAGCCCGGGCAGCACGTTGTTGAGCACGTTGTTGAGGAAGTTCGGGATCTGCTGGATCCGCGGGAGCGGGTTCGCCTGCTTGAAGGTGATCTCCTCCCCGGCCGCGGGCCCGAACAGCCTGCGGTAGGCCTCGAGCTGGCCGATTCCCGGGTTCTGCGCGGGCGACTGGGGTCCGAAGGGCGGGCGGTGCTCGGGGCCGTCGGCGTCGGAGATCGTGCGGTTGTTGAAGCAGTTGTGGTCGGTGGTCACGATCCGGCCGTAGGCGGCGCCGGGGGTGGGCTGATCGATCACCCCCAGGCTCCAGGCGGTCTCGAACACCATTTGCAGCGGGCCGCCGTAGGCCTTGCGCGGGGCGAACACGTCGAGGTCCGAGCCGAAGTGCCACTCGGCGATCGTGTGGTGGTGCGCGTCGTGGTAGTGGTTCTCGCCCGGGAGTTGGGGCAGCGGGTCGGCGGCGAAGCGGACCTTCATGACCGCGCGGTGCTGCCCGCTGCGCGGGATCGTGACCACGCCCAGGATCGTGCGCCGCTGCTCCCAGCGCAGGGTCACGTCGAGGTAGGTCTCGACGTCGACCGTGGGCACGTCGGCGATCCCCAGCGCGCGCCGTGGGATCCGCAGGATCTCGTGGCTGCCGTTGATCGGGAGGTCCGTCTCGCCGAACAGGTCGAGGGCGGTCGCGCCGGTCTTGCGCTGCCCGAGCTCGTCGACGAGCTGCAGGTCCGCCGGCGCCACCGTGGGGCGCGCGCCGCGCACGTCCTCGTAGATCACCGTCCCCGGGCCCGTGGGGGTGTCTCGCTGCGCGATCACCAGCTCCTGGATCCGCAACGCGATCGCCGGGTCGACCCCGCCCTTGCTGGGCACGAAGACCTGCAGCGGCACGTAGCCGCGACGAGGCGCCACGCGCCAGGGGGCGTCGACGATCACGTCCACCCCGTTCGACTGCTGGTAGAGCCCGCGCAGCTCGGCGCGCGCGTCGTAGAGGAACTCGTGGGTCACCCGCTGGGCGCGCGCCGGGTCGCCCTCGGCCAAGCGCACGTCGACCTGCTGCACGCTCGTGGGCAGCTCCTGGGGGGCTCCCCAGCTCAGCGCGACCCGGGCGACCTCGCCCGGGGCGAGCAGCGGGATCGGCGCGCGGGTCGATTCGCCGGCCGCCTCGCCCGCGCCGCCCAACGACGCGGTCAGCTCCCCCGCGCCGGGCGCGTTGCCCACGTTTCGGACCTCGACCCAGGCGCGCACCCGGGCGTCGTCTGCGACGACCTCGGTCGCGCCGAGCTCGAAGGCGACGCTCGCCTGGGGGCTCGGCGTGCAGCGCAGGGCCTGCGCGCTCCGCGCGGGGTCGACGGCGCCGACCAGGCGCAGCTCGAGGTCGCGGGGCCCGGTCGGGGCGGGGAAGGCGAGCTCGGCGCCCGCGCGCTCGCCGGGGGCGAGCTCGAGCGCGCGAGCGGCGAGCAGCCGGCCGCCCGCGTCGCGGAGCTCGAGGGTCGCCGCGCCGACC
>JAGQRJ010000325.1 GCA_020425635.1 Planctomycetota bacterium
CCAAGAAGAAGGCCACCAAGAAGAAGGCCACCAAGAAGAAGGCCACCAAGAAGAAGGCCACCAAGAAGAAGGCCACCAAGAAGCCGGCCGCCAAGAAGAAGGCCGCCAAGAAGAAGGCCACCAAGAAGAAGGCCACCAAGAAGCCGGCCGCCAAGAAGAAGGCCACCAAGAAGCCGGCCGCCAAGCAGAAGGCCTCCCGGAGGAAGGCTCCGTCACGCAAGAAGTGAGGCGACCTCCTGTTCCTAACCCTCAGAGGTGCAGGACTTGCTTGCGGAGCTCCCTCATGCCGCACTGCGGCGTGCCTCGCGGCGGCGTAAACACTTGTGGACAATAGAGATTTAGCTTGATTTCCCCGCGCCGGGAAGCGAACTTACGCGCCTGATCGAGTGCGGTGAGAGAGGGACAGCGCAGCATGAGTATCGAAGTGTCGTGCAACGACTGCGAAATGTCCTATCGCCTCCCCGATCGCTACGCGGGCAAGCGCTGCCGCTGCCGTGAGTGCGGGACGCGGATTCGGGTCCCCGGAACCGACGCGGCTGCCAAGCCCAAGGCGAAGAAAGCCAAGGCCCAGGCCGCGGCGCGGCCTGCCCAGCGCACGACCCGTCGCCTCAATTCGCAGGAGCAGGATATCCTCAACGACCGCCGCGTGTTGCGCACCAGCGAGGACGCCCAAGACGCGATCAGCGAGTCCATCCATCAGCTCTCGCCGATGACCCTCTCCGGGACGCTCGACTTGGAGAGCTCCCTGCCCTCGGCGCCGTCCTCCCGACCGCGCAGCCGCCGGCGCCCGAAGACCGAAGAGCCCAAGCGACCGCTGGGACCGAGCAAGGCGCGCCGCAAGACTCCCAAGAAGAAGCCCGCCAAGGCCCGGGGCACGGCTGAGTCGGCCGAAGCGCCCGCGCAGGGCAAGGCCAAGGACAAGACCAAGGCCAAGAAGGCCAAGGACAAGGCCAAGGCCGAGGCCGAGGCCAGGGACAAGAGCCCGAAGGCCAAAGCCAAGAAGTCCAAGCAGACGGCCGCCAAGGTCAAGGCTGCGCCGGCCAAGGCCGACGCCAAGCCGGCCCGCGGCAAGCGCGCCGCGCTCCGCGGCAAGGGGCTCGACGCGCTCAGCCGCCGACCCAAAGGCCGCGCCCGTGGGGACGACGACGTCGAGGCCGAAGCTCCAAGCGGCCGCGACCCGGTCCGCATGGCCGCGATCATCGCCGGGACCCTGTGCCTCATGGTCGGGCTCGTGCTCGGCATGGCGATCCAAGGCATCGACTGGGGGCCGAGCCCTGAGGCCGAGGCCAAGGAGACCCTGAAGTCCAAGCTCGCCTTCGTGGACGGCTCGATCGGCAACGGCAAGTGGGAGGTCGCTGCGACCGAACTGCGCGCGCTCCAGGAGCTCCTCGAGGGCGTCGACCTGCCCGACGAGCGGGCCGAGGTCCGCCAGGCCCTGACCGACGTGGACGCGCTCGCAGCCGCCGCGGGGCTCTCCGACCCCTACGCGCGCCTCGACGCGATCAAGGGATTCGTCACGCACACCAACCCGCAGATCCGACGTGGGGTGGTCACGCTGCTGCGCCCGCTGGCGGTCGAGACCGACGAGGTCGAGCTCCTCGCCCAAATGTGCAAGGACCCTGACGCGGACGTGGCCGCGATCGCCCAGCAGGGCCTGATCGCCATCGGCGGCCCCTCGTCGATCCCCTACCTGCACGAGGCGGTCAAGACGAGCGTCAACGGCAGCAAGCTCGGCGACGTCGCCCTGGAGCGCGCGCTCGAGATCGACGCCCCGGAGATCGTGCCCGTCCTGATCACCGCGCTCGAGGTCCGCAAGAGCGCCCCAGGCCCCGTCCTGCGAGCGATCCTCGAACACCTCTACCAGATCGGCGACCCGAGCTGTGTGGAGGCCGCCAAGCCCTTCACGAGCCACGACGACGCCTCCGTGCGCGAGGCTGCCGAGAAGATCGTCGCCGACCTTGGGTAGCAGCGCTCCGGCCATGATCCGCCCTGCCGAGCCCGTCGAGCGCAAGCGCTCGAAGCTGCAGGCGGTCGGCGAAGACCCGGCCGAGGGTCTGGCCCTCGCCTTCGCCGACATGCTCAGCTACGCCCGCGAGCAGCAGGAGACCCGGGACCTGACCGTCGCGGTGCACACCTTCCGCAAGTCGGTTCGCCGCGCGCGGAGCCTGGTCAAGCTCGTGCGGCCCTCGATTCCCAAGGCCGCCTACCGCGAGCTCAACGACGGCCTGCGGCGAGCGGTGCAGGCGACCTCGGACCTGCGGGACGGCGACGTGACCGAGGCCCTGCTGACCGACTACGAAGGCCCCCCGGGGACCGCGGGTACCCTCGCGGTGTGGCGCGGCCGCTTACACGCCGGAGAGCGCCCGGCCCCCGAGCACGTCCTCGACACCTTGCGTGCCTGCGCCGAGGCGCTGGGGCCGATCCCGGCGCGCTTCGCGGCCGTGGTGGCGAACCTCACCCCAGCCGCCTTCAGCGCAGGCTTCGCCGAGAGCTATCGGCGCGCGCGGGTCGCGCGCCGCGACGCGATCCACCACGCGCTGCAGTCCGAGGCCGTGCACACCTGGCGCAAGCGGGTCAAAGAGGTCCGCTACCAGCTCGAGCTCTTGACCTCCCCCGCGGCGACGCAGCTCAACCAGGCCTTCGGCGACCTCGCCCAGGACCTGGGCCGAGTGACCGACTGGACCGTCCTCGGCGCGAGCGTCGAGCAGACCGAGGGGCTCGACGCCGAAGCCCGCGCCCTGCTCAAGGACGACTTCAGCGCGCGCCACCACGCCGACGCGCGCGCGGTGGCAGGAGCGAGCGCCTGGCTGTTCGGGCTCAAGCCCGCGAGCTACCTCGAGGTGCTCTGCGTGGGCCTCGACTACCGCTCGCCCTTCGCCGCGAGCTGAACCACGCGCGAGGCCGCGGGCGGGTTTCGCTCGCGGCCTGGTCTCCGTCCGATCGTGTCCGACTAGTGGCGCAGCTGGGCGCGCGAGATCCGGTTCGGATCGTCTTCGCGGCGCACCCGGGCGGCGCCGTTGAGCAGCTGCCCCCGGGGCATGCGACGAGTACGGTGGGGGTGCATCCTACGCCTCACCTTCGTCGCGGAACCCCGTCACGAACTCGCGCAGCGACGGCGGGTCCATGTTCTTGAGGAGCCCTTGGACGAAGCGACGCTGAATGTCTACGACCTTGCTACGAATGACGACCATGTGTTTTCCTCGGCTTTCCCCGCCCGTTCCGTCGGGCTTACTGAACTCTTCGGCGAGACCCCGCGCGAGCTTGAGCCCCCCTCTCGCCTCCGGGTAACTTTTCCTAAGCTGCACTTCGAGTTTGGCTTACGCGCGCGCGCGCGCCGCGCTCAGCGCTTGGCGACGTGGTAAAACGAGGAGCAGATCGGAGCTGGGCACTCTATGGCGCGAATCCTCGTCACCGAAGACGAAAGCGTCATGCGCAGCCTGCTGGCCAAGGCCCTGGCGAAGTGGGGCCATGAGGCGACGCTCGTCGAGTCTGCCGAAGAGGCGCTGCAGGCCTACGCGCCGCGGCGCTTCGACCTCGTGCTCACCGACCTCTGCATGCCTGGAGACGACGGCCTGAGCTTGCTCGACGCCCTCCGTGACCAGGAGCCCGGCCTCCCGGTGGTGATCATGACGGCCTACGGGTCGATCAAGACCGCCGTCGACGCGGTCCGCCGTGGCGCGAGCGACTTCCTCGCCAAGCCCTTCGACCTGGCCCACCTGCGCCTGGTGCTCGAGCGCAGCCTGAACCAGCGCGCTCAACAAGCGGAGATCGAGCGCCTGCGCCCGCTGGCCGACGAGCGCGAGGGCCTCGGCGACCTGATCGGGAGCAGCCTGCCCATGCGGCAGGTCTACGGCATGGTCGACAAGGTGGCGCCGACCGAGCTGACGGTGCTGCTCCTCGGCGAGACCGGGACGGGCAAGGAGCTCTGCGCGCGCGCGATTCACGCGCACAGCCGCCGGGCGGGGGGCCGCTTCCAGGTCGTCAACTGCGCCGCCTTCCAGGCGACCCTCCTGGAGAGCGAGCTGTTCGGCCACGAGAAGGGCGCGTTCACCGGGGCGAATCAGCTCAAGGTGGGGCACTTCGAGGCTGCCCACGGAGGCACGCTCTTCCTCGACGAGATCGGAGAGGCCTCCCCCGAGGTCCAGTCCAAGCTCCTGCGAGCGCTGCAAGAGCGCGAGATCACCCGCGTCGGCGGCACCACACCGATCAAGGTCGACGTGCGCGTGGTGGCCGCGACCAACCGCGACCTCGAGCAGGAGGTCGCCAGCAAGGCCTTCCGCGAAGACCTCTACTACCGGCTCGCGGCCTTTCCCATCGAGCTGCCTCCGCTGCGCAAGCGGGCCGACGACGTGCGCGTCCTGGCCAACCACCTGCTGGCCGAGAACCAGCACACCGCTGGCCTGAGCCCCGAGGCGGAGCTCGCGCTTTCGCGCTACGAGTGGCCAGGCAACGTGCGCCAGCTGCAGAACGTGCTCCAGCGAGCCGCGCTGCTCGCGGGCGACGCGCCGCTGACCCTCGAGCACCTCAAGCTGCCCGTCAGCGCCGCTCCGGGCGTCGAGGATGGCGCGACGCAAGAGGGGCTGTTCGGCCTGCCCCTGCGCGACGCGCGCGAGGGGTTCGAGCGCGTCTACCTGCGCCGCCTGCTCCAGCGCTGCTCGGGAAACGTGAGCGCCGCGGCCCGCGCCGCGGGCGTGGGCCGCGCCTCGCTCCACGAGAAACTCAACAAGCTCGGGCTGGACGCCGACGAGTTTCGCTAGCCCGCCAGCACATCCAACCCCGAAGGCCTACTTGATCCCGAGGAGCTCGACCTCGAAGATCAGCGTGTCGTTGGGGCCGATCGGACCCGGGCGGGGGTTCGGACCGTAGGCCAGGTCGGAGGGGATGAACAGCTTCCACTTCGCCCCGACCTTCATCAGCTGCAGCGCCTCGACCCAGCCCTTGATCACGCCCGTGACGGGGAACTCGATCGGCTCGCCGCGCTGAACCGAGCTGTCGAAGACCTTCCCGTTGAGCAGGGTCCCGTGGTAGTGGACCTTGACCGTGTCGCTCGGCTTCGGCGACGCGCCGGTCCCAGGGGTCAGGATCTTGTATTGGAGGCCGCTGGCGGTGACGACCACCCCCTCCTCCTTCGCGTTGGCGGCGAGGAACTCGTCGCCCTTCTTCTTGTTCTCTTCGGCGGCCCGGGCGGCCTTCTCCCGCATCGCCTTCTCGGCCTGGGCTTGGAAAGCATTGAGCGCCTCGAACATGGCCTTCTCGTCGAGGGCCGGCTCACGCTCCTCGAGGGCGTCGGCGATCCCGCGGCAGAGGAGCGCCACGTCGACGTCAGCGAAGGACTGGCCGACGTTGCCGCCGATCCGGTAGCCGACGGAGTAGCTCCCCTTCTGCAGCACCGTCTCGAGCTGGGGCGCGGCGGGGGCATCTTGAGCGGCAGAGCGGGTGCCGAGCCAGAGGCCGAGGACGGTGACGAGGCTGAGCGCGAGGAGCTTCTTCATGGGGGTCTCCCGTTGAGGTTCGGCCGAGGCCGAGGACGTCGCGAGGCCCGTTTGGCCCCGCGGGCCGCAGTGTAGACGGCCCCAGCCAGTTCGCCAGCGCGAGTGGGCGCATGATTTTCCGCACCGCCGGTACATGCCGCGGACCCCCGACGCTCGCCAGGGGTCCGCGGCTCGGCGGGACCGCGTTGCGTTGGGGGGGTGGGCTAGCCGAGCTCCTTTTGGCTCGCGTCGAGCAGGAGCGCGGTCATGCGCTGGGCGAAGCTCGAGGGGTCGGCCAGCGGGCTGCCCTCGGTGAGCAGCGCCTGATCGAAGAGGACCTCCACCCACTCCTTGAACTTGAGCCGGTGCTTGTCCTCCTTGGCGAGCTTGTCGAGGTTCTGGATCAGGGGGTGGTCGCCGTTGAGCTCGAACACCCGCTTGCCGCCCTCGACCGGACGGTTGGCGGCGCGCAGGATCCGCTCCAGGTTTGCGCCCATGTCCATCTCGCCGGCGACGAGGCACACCGGGCTCTCGGTCAGGCGCGCGCTCATCTTCACGTCCTTGACGCGCTCCCCGAGGGTGTCCTTGACCGCCTGCACGAGCTGCTTCCACTCGGTCGGGGTCTCCTCCTCTTGCTTCGCCTCGGCGTCCTCGCCCTCCTTGCCCTCGTCCTCGAGCTTGAGTTCGCCCTTCATCGCCGACGACAGCGGCTTGCCTTCGAACTCACGCACCGACTCGGCCACCCACTCGTCGATCGCGTCGACGAAGTAGAGCACCTCGTAGCCCTTGGCCTTGAGTCCCTCGATGTGCGGGCTCTTGGCGACGAACTCCTTGCTGGGACCGGTGATGTAGTAGATCGCCTTCTGCCCCTCGGGCATGCGCTCGACGTACTCCGCGAGCGAGGTCAGCCCGTCTTGCGCGCTGCTCTCGAAGCGCAGCAGCTTGGCCAGGCGGTCCTTGTTCTTCCAGTCGGCCTGCAGGCCCTCCTTGAGCACCGTGCCGAAGTCCTTCCAGAACGCGGCGTAGTCCTCGGGGCGCTCGTCGGCGAGGGCGTCGAGCATGTCGAGGGTCTTCTTGACGACCTGACGCTTGATCCCTTCGACGGCCTGCTCTTGCTGCAGGATCTCGCGGCTCACGTTGAGCGGGAGGTCGTCGGAGTCGATCACCCCGCGCACGAAGCGCAGGTACTCGGGGATCAGCTGCTCGCAGTCGTCCATCACGAACACGCGCTTGACGTAGAGGCGCAACCCCGAGCGGCTCTTGGGGAAGTTCAGGTCGAAGGGCGGGCGCTTCGGCAGGTAGAGCAGCCCGGTGAACATCTGCCGGCCCTCGACCTTGAAGTGGGTGCGGGCGAGCGGGGCCTCGAAGTCGTGGCTGAGGTGCTTGTAGAACTCCTCATACTGCTCGTCGGTGATGTCGTCCTTGGCGCGGGTCCACAGCGCCTTGCCCTTGTTCACGACCTCCTGGGTCGTGGTCTTGGTTTGCTCGTCGCCTTCGCCCTCGGTCCGCTCCTCGGTGAGCTTGATCGGGTGCCCGACGAAGTCGGAGTACTTGGTGATCAAGCTCCGCAGGCGGTAGGTGCTGAGGTACTCCTCCTGGTCGTCGCGGAGGTGCAACACGAGGTCGGTGCCCCGGGCGGCGCGGGTCGCGGGCTCGATGGTGTAGGTCCCGTCGGCGGTGGAGACCCAGCGGAAGGCCTCGTCGCTCCCCGCGGCTCGAGTCACCACCTCGACCTTGGAGGCGACCAGGAACGCCGAGTAGAAGCCCACGCCGAACTGTCCGATCAGCTGGGCCGCGGAGCCCTCGCCCTGCTGCTCCTTGAGCTGCTTGGCGAACTCGCGCGAGCCCGAGCGGGCGATCGTGCCCAGGTTGTCGCGGAGCTCGTCCTTGGTCATGCCGATCCCGGTGTCGCTGATCGTCAGCGTCTTGGCCTCGGGGTCCGCGGTGATCACGACCTCGAGCCCCTTCTGGTCGCCCAGCAGCGACTCGTCGGTCAGCGCGCGCACGCGCAGCTTGTCGAGGGCGTCGGAGGCGTTGGAGATCAGCTCGCGGAGGAACACCTCGCGGTGGGTGTAGAGCGAGTTGATCATCAGGTCGAGGAGGGTCCGGGCCTCGGCCTGGAACGAATGAGCCTCGGGCTCGTGGATCTCTTGCTCGGCGGTCGTCGCGTCTGCCACTTTGGCGCTCCTGGCCCCTGGGGGCGGTCAGATCGGCGCCCTTCGCGGCGCCAACCTCGCGGGTTATACGGTTCACTCGGGGCAGAGCAAGTTCGTTGCCAATCTCGCTCCACGCGTGCTACCGTGCGCCCTTCGCGGAGGTAGGGCTATGAGTTACGAGTGTCTGTTGCTGGCGGCGGGCGAGTTCAACCCGCTCTGGATCTTCATCGTGTTCATGGCCTTCGTGGCCATGGTGCTCGTGGCGTTCTTCCTCCGCTTCGGCTCGCTCTACGTCCGGGCGCTCCTCTCGGGCTGCTACGTCGGGATCACCCGCATCGTCGGCATGAAGCTACGGGGAGTGAACCCCGGGACGATCATCGACTCCCTGATCATGGCCCACAAGGCGGGGCTCAAGCTCGACGACGACCTGCTCGAGAGCCACTACCTCGCCCGCGGCAACGTCCCCAACGTCGTGCGCGCGATCATCGCGGCCGAGAAGGCCGGGATCGAGCTGATCTACGACCGCGCCTGCGCGATCGACCTCGCCGGCCGTGACGTCCTCGACGCGGTGCGGACCTCGGTCAACCCGCGGGTGATCGAGTGCCCGGCCCAGGGCCCCAACGGCCAACGGCGGACCATCGACGCGGTCGCCAAGGACGGCATTCAGCTCAAGGCGCGCGCGCGCGTCACCGTGCGCGCCAGCCTCGATCGCCTGGTCGGCGGCGCCACCGAGGAGACCGTGATCGCCCGCGTGGGCGAGGGCATCGTGAGCGCGATCGGCTCGGCGACGAGCTACAAGAACGTGCTCGAGAACCCAGACACGATCTCGAAGGCCGTGCTCAAGCGCGGCCTCGACGCGGGCACCGCCTTCGACATCCTCTCGATCGACATCGCCGACGTGGACGTCGGCGAGAACATCGGAGCCAAGCTCGAGGCCGATCAGGCCGAGGCCGACGTGCGCGTCGCCCGCGCCAAGGCCGAGGAGAAGCGGGCGATGGCCGCCGCCAACGTGGTGGTCAACCAGGCCCTCGTCGAGGAGAACCGCGCCAAGGTCGTGCTCGCCGAGGCAGAGATCCCGCAGGCCATGGCCGCGGCGTTCCGCTCGGGGAACCTCGGGATCATGGACTACTACAACCTCAAGAACGTCCAGGCGGACACCAAGATGCGCGACAGCATCGGTCAGCCGCCGACGCCGCCCCCGGCGAGCACCTAGCGCGTGCGAGGCGGCGTCGCGTGAAGCTGACCTTCGTCTTCCTGGTCCTCGGAGCGCTCTACTTCGTCTCCTGGGTGATCCAGCTCGCCTCGGGGGCGCAAGAGACCCCTGAGCAGCGCCGCGCGCGCCTGCAAGCGCGCGCCGAGGCCATGCGCGAGCGCATGCAACGGCAAGGGCAGCGCCCGGTGGCGCGCCCGAGCGCGCAGGCCCCGCAGCGGCCGGCGGAGCGCCCCGAAGCGCAGCTCTTGCGCACCCTCGAGCGCACCCTCGGCCTCCCCGCAGGCAGCGTGGCGCCTCCGGCCACCCCGGCCCCCCGGATGGTGGTCCCCGATCCGGTCGTCGTGGAGGACGAGGAGCCTGAGGACCACGGCGGCGACCTCAGCCAACACCACATGCGGGTTACACGCGACCCGCTGAAGCACCTCGCCCCGAGCACCGTCGGTGAGCCGAGCAGCGGGGGCCTGTCGGAGCATCACCTGCAGACCTCCTTCGTCCAGCAGGCCGCGCGTCCCACCGGGCAGCGCCGGCTCGCCCTCGGCGAGCGCCTCGGGCACCTGAACGCGATGCAGCGCGCGGTGTTGATGAGCGAGGTCCTCCAACCCCCCGTCGCCCTGCGACGCCGTCGCCGCTAAGGAAGCACCCATGTCGAAGCGCACCGCCCTCCTCTGCTCGTTGTTGCTCGCCTGCGCGGGCTGCGACTTCATCACCAAGGCCCAGGGGGTCATGGAGCTCGCGCAGGAGGTCGGCAAGCACCTCGAGGCCGACCTCAAGGCGCCGCTCACCGACGCCAAGATCGACCAGGTCCTGAAGGTCACGCCAGAGCTGGTCGAGTTCACCAAGACCGCCAAGCAGAAGTGGACCCCCGACCCCCAGGGCCAGAACGTCCAGGACCTCGCCGCGAGCCTCGGCGCGCTCTCCGAGTACCTCGCCTTCTTCAAGGCGCGCGACACGCGGATCACCGAGTACTACGTCGACCTGATCAAGGTGTGCGACGCCCGCTGGCAGATCGTCTACAGCGAGGCCAACGCCAAGGCCCGTGAGCAGCTCGAGCAGCGCAAGCGAGAGCTCGAGGCCGACGCGACCATGCCCGCCGACGCCAAGGAGACGGCGCTGAAGCAGGTCACGATCGCGATCCAGCAGCTCGAGCAGGCAAAGCTGAAGAAGCCCGAGGAGCGCCCCGACCAGCCCAAGAGCGGGCAGAACGCGGCCTACAAGCTCAGCGACGAGGAGATCGCGCTGGTCGCCGCGCGCCTGGGCGAGATCACCGCCGCCTTCAAGGCCGCGGGCTACATCAAGGACAAGGCCGGCGACGAGGCCGAGGCCCCCGTCGAGACCGCCGACCCCAACTCGCCAGGCAAGTAGCGCCTGCGCTCAGCAGGCGGCCGGCTAGCCCGCAAAGCTCACCACGAAGGGGTGAGTTTGCGGGGTAGCCGCCTGCGCAGCAGGCGGGCTGCGCCGGAGCGAGTCGGCGGCTCTGCCGCCGCGAGCGAGGCGCAAGCGACAGGGTGTACCCGGCCGCAGGCCGGGTCTCACTGTCTTAAGCAACACTGCTGGCC
>JAGQRJ010000326.1 GCA_020425635.1 Planctomycetota bacterium
GGCCCCCAACCGCAGCCCCGAGGCGCGGGTCACCCCAACCACGCTCCAGGCCAAGGTCGGAGAACCCGTCGAGCTGGACGCCAGCAACTCCAGCGACCCCGACGGCGAGGTCGTGAGCTACACCTGGCGGGTCGGAAACGGGACCCCGATGACCTCGAAGGTCCCGACCTTCCACCACACCTTCCGCGAGCCCGGGCTCCAGACGATCCTGCTCACCGTCGAAGACGACCGCGGCGCCACCGCGGTCTACGTGGTGCAGGCGGTGGTCAAGGAGTAGCGCTCACTCGCGGCGCGGCGACGCGAGGCGCGCCTCGAGCTTGGCCTCGAGGGCCTGAGCCACTCCGACGGTCCCGGTCGGGGGACCGCCCTCGAGGTATCCCTGGATCAGCGCCAGGGCCTCTGCGTCGCCAGGCCGGCCAGGCGTCTCGGGATACTCGACCGCGAGCGAAGCGAGCTGCAACGCCACCTCGGCCTGAACGGTGCTGGTCTTGTCCGCGGCTTGAGCCGCGCGCAGCCAGCGCAGCCCCTCCCGCGGGTCCCCTGCGACCCCTGGATAGCTCTGTGGGTTCAGGTAGACCTTCGCCGCGGAGAGCATGGGCAGGGCGAGCCCGGCCTCCGCGCCACGCAGGTAGCACTCGAGGACCACGACCCCACCCTCCTCGGACCAGCGCTCTTCGCCCCACAACGCCTCGCGGTATTCCTCCCGCTTGAGGAACTCTCCCAGCTCCCTCCAGCCGACCTGGAACAACCCCTCTCGGGGACCCTGCGCGACGTGATAGATCCAGGCCGCGGCGCGCCGCGGCTTGCCCCGCGCGAGCAAGAAGTCCCGGGCCGCGTTCAGCGCCACCCCGTCGCCGGTGCGCGCGTAGAGTCGTTCCCCGTAGAGCGTTCCCTCCAGCTCCTCGGGGTCCGGCGGAGCGAACGACGCCATGAAGCGCTCGAGGGCGGGCAGGGCTGGCGCGGTGGCTTGCGGGGGCTCCGGGCTGGGCAGGGCTGCAGGCCCTGGGCCCGCTGGCGCTGCCCGCAGCGGCTCGCGGTCGTGCAGCTCGTCGAGGGGCGCCGGAGGCTCGCCTGAGCGCAGGGCGTAGGCCACGCCGAGGGCGACGCAGGCCGTGAGGACGCCGACCCCGAGCGCCTTCACCGGGCGTCGCGAGACGGCGTCCCCTGGCGCGTCGAGGGCGGCCCCCAGCGCGCGCGCGCTGGGGTAGCGCTGGGCGGGATCCTTGGCGAGGGCCTTGAGGCACACCGCCTCGAGCCCAGGCGGCACACGAGGGTTGAAGCGCGAGGGGGGCTCGGGGGCTTCGCCGATCACCGCGCGCAACACGGCGAGGAGCGAGCTGCCCGTAAAGGGGGGACGCCCGGCGAGGGCGTGATAGAGCACGGCTCCCAGCCCGTAGACGTCGGTCCGCTCGTCGACCTGCTTGGCGCCCTCGGCCTGCTCCGGCGACATATGGCTCGGGGTCCCCAGCACCGCGCCGGTCTGGGTCAGCGAGCTCCCGTCGATCCTCCGCGCGAGGCCAAAGTCCACCAGCATGGGTCGGCCGTCGTCCGCGAACAGCACGTTGCTCGGCTTCAGGTCCCGGTGCAGCAACCCCCGCCAGTGAACGTGCTCGAGGCCGCGCGCGAGGTCTCGCACCAGGAGGCGCGCCTGCTCGGGCTCGAGCGGCCCTGCCTTGAGGCGATCCGCCAGGTCACCCCCTGGGGCCAGGTCCATGACCAGGTATTGCCTGCCCTGGGCTTCTCCCGCGGTGTGCACCCGGGTCACGTGGGGATGCTCGAGCTCGGCGAGGGCCCGGGCTTCCCGCGCGAAGCGCTCGCGAGCCTCCCCGGCGTCGGCCAAGGTGGTCTTCAGCGCGCGGAGCGCCCCTGTGGGGAGGTGTTCAGCCCGCCACACGGCGCCCATGGCGCCAGCGCCGAGCTGCTCGAGCAAGCGGTATTCACCGACCCGCCCGCCGGGGACCCACACCGAGGCGTTCACTGTGTGGGTCGTACACCCGCCGGGGGTGACGCGCTACTGCCTAGCGCAGGCGCTCGAGCCGCTCCCTGGCCCAGCGGTGCCCGCGTACTCCCTTGGGGGTGGTGAACATGCAGGCCTCGTACTCCCGCTTGGCCTCCTCGATCTTGCCGTTGCGCTCCTTGACCAGGCCGAGGAACAGCCGCGCTTCGCAGCGCAGGTTCTCGCGCTCCTGAGCGTCCTCGGGCTCCTTTGACTTGACGAGCAAGACCTCGCCTTCGACCTCGCCCTTGAGGAACTGGACGAGGGCGTCCCCCCAGGGGTCGCCGGGAGCCTCGAGCCCCTCGGCGTCGCCGGTCAAGGCGGCCAACCACAGGCGCGGCGTCAGCGAGTCGGGTTTGCCCAGTTCCACGGCGTGGCGCAGATCGGCGGCGGCTCCCTCCCGGTCTCCCTCGAGCGCCTTGGCGAGGCCAAGCTCGAAGGGACTCTCGTCGGGCTCGACCTTTTCGGGGCCGCCGCACCCAGCGAGGAAGAGGAACGACAGCAAGGCAGCGACGCGGAAGGCGGTCATGGAGCTCTCCTGGGGTCAACGCAGGCCGCGGTTCTTCCGCGGCGCGAAGAGGGTAGCCAAAGCCGACCTCCCGCGCTCGGCCCAAGGGTGAAGACTCACTCGAGGGGCAGGTCGACGCTGTCGGGGTGCCCCTTGGCGTCGGGGTGCACGAGCACCCGGCAATTGGGCAGGGCCGCGCGCAGCTGCGCCCCGACGGACTCGACCAGCTCGTGGGCAGCGCCGAGGGCGAGTTCGGCGGGCAGCACCGCGTGGACCTCGACGAAGCGGAGGGGGCCGCTGCGCCGGGTGCGGAGCCCGTGAAAGGCGAGCACGCGCTCCGAGTTGACCTCGAGCACGCCCTGCAGAGCCGCGAGCTCTTCGTCAGGGAGCGCCTGGTCCAGGAGCTCAGCGGCGCTGCGTCGCAGGACGTGGGCAGCCTCGAGCCCCATCAGCAACGCCATGGCGACGGAGGCCAGGGGATCGATCCAGGCCAGCCCCGTGAGCGCGACGAGCCCCAGCCCCGCGACGCCCGCGAGGGCGGTGAGGAAGTCCACGCGGTAGTGAGCTGCGTCGGATTCGACCACGGCCGAGAGCCCTTCCTCGGGGGTGTGGGTCAGGACCCAGCTCAGCCCGAGGGAGACCAGCCCGCTGACCACCACCGTGACGACCGCGGCTGGGACCCTGGGGGCGGGCCGCTCCCCTTGGAGCAGCGCGACGACGCAGGCTGCGACCAGCGAGCCCACCACGCCGACGAGGAGCATGCCCTGGGCCGCCGCGAGGACCCCTTCGATCTTGCCGTGTCCGTAGGGGTGGCCCTCGTCGGCGGGGCTGCGGGCGTGTCGATAGCCCCACAGATTCACGCCGCTCATCAGCGCGTCGGCGAAGGAGTCGGCGGCCGAGGCGAGCACGATCAACGACCCGGTGAACAGCCCGAGCGCGAACTTCGCGACCGCGAGGAGCGCCGCGACGACGACCGCGAGCGTCAAGTTACGTTGACCCGAGCTGCGCTCGTTCACCGGGGCCGGGAGCCTCTCACGAACTGGGGGGAGCTCGTGCAGGGTAGCGCGGGCGCGCGCCGAGCGGGAGGTTTGCGGGCGCTCGGATGGTTAGGATGCCCCTGGGAGGACCTACGTGTTCGAAGCCGCTGAGCTGGGCAGGAAGATCTCCAAGCAAGAGTTCAAGGACGCCGAAGTCACGCTGCGAACCGATTTGCTCGAGGTTCAGCGCGCCCTGCGCACCGCGGGCTTCCCCGTGGTGCTGATCGTCTCGGGGGTCGAGGGAGCGGGTAAGAGCGAGGTCGTCAACCGCCTCAGCGGCTGGCTCGACATGCGGGGGGTGGTGACCACCTCGTTCTGGGACGAGACCGAGGAGGAGCGTGAGCGGCCGCGCTACTGGCGCTTCTGGCGCACGCTCCCGGCTGCCGGGCAGATCGGCGTGTTCTACGGCTCGTGGTACACGCAGCCGATCATTCAGCGAGTGTTCGGCGAGATCGACGAGGCCGACTACCAGCGCGAGCTGACCCGGATCGCGAGCTTCGAGCGCATGCTGGCGCTCGACGGCGCGCTGTTCGTCAAGCTGTGGTTCCACCTCTCGCAGAGCGCCGTCGAGCGCATGTTCCGCAAGCGCGACAAGCGAGAGCGCAAGGGGCTCAAGTCGGAGTGGCGCACGAACCCCTTCAGCAAGAAATACGCCAAGCGCTACGAAGAGTTCGCGCGGGTCTCCGAGCGCGCGATCCAGATCACCGACCTCGGGGTCAGCCCCTGGCACATCGTCGAGGCCGAGGACCGGCGCTACCGCGAGCTGCGCGCCGGGCAGCTGCTCCTCCAGCGCCTCAGGGAGCGCCTCGCCCACGCGGAGCGCCAGCAAAACGGCGACACTCCGCCGGTCAGCCCACCGGTGGCCGAGCCGGGCGAGGCCCTGTCCGTGCTGTCGCGGGTCGACCTCGACGCGTCGCTGGACGAGTCGAGCTATCGCAAGCGCCTGAAGCAGCTCCAGGAGCGCCTGCACGAGCTGACGCTCATCGCCCGCGAGCGCAAGCGCTCGACGGTGATCCTGTTCGAGGGCTGGGACGCCGCCGGCAAGGGCGGCGCGATCCGCCGGGTGTGCGCCTCCATGGACGCGCGCTTGTTCCGCGTGATCCCGATCGCCGCGCCGACCGACGAAGAGCGCGCCCATCACTACCTGTGGCGGTTCTGGAGGCACCTCCCCCGGGCGGGCTTCGTCACGATCTTCGACCGCTCGTGGTACGGCCGGGTGCTGGTCGAGCGCGTCGAGGGCTTCGCGGCGCCGGCCGCCTGGAAGCGCGCCTACCTCGAGATCAACCAGTTCGAGGAGGAGCAGGTCGAGCACGGCACGGTGCTGGTCAAGTTTTGGCTCCACCTCAGCCCCGAGGAGCAGCTGCGCCGCTTCCAGGAGCGCGAGCAGACCGCGTGGAAGAAGCACAAGATCACCGACGAAGACTGGCGCAACCGCGAACGCTGGGACGCCTACGAGCACGCGGTCAACGACATGGTCGCGCGCACCAGCACGACCTCGGCGCCCTGGACCTTGATCGCGGGGAACGACAAATACTGCGCGCGGGTCCAGGTGCTGAGCACCCTCTGCGAACGCCTCGAGGCGGCGCTGCTCCCGCCGCAAACGTAGGCCCCGACCCGGGCGCCTACTTGCCGATCTCGCCCAGCTCCTCGAGGCGAATCCTCCAGGGCTCGGCGGCGGCAGGGTCCGCTTCGGTCAGCTCGGCGAGCGCGCCCTCGTAGACCTCGAACAGCGCGCGGGCCTCGTCGGGCTGCTCGTCCTGGAGGAGCTGCACCCCCTTGCGGTAGAGCTCCTCCAGGCGCTCTTCCAGCGGGTGGGGTGCGGGCGGAGGCGGCGCTGGGCGCGCGAAGGGATCGCGCACTGCGGCCGAGAGGCTCGGGTCGCGCTCGGCGAGCAGCAGGTCGAGGAGGTAGGTCGAGTCGTCTCGGAACGCGGCCAAGGCCGGGTCGTGGGCCACCTCGGAGAAGGACGGCCACTGGAGCGATTGCGCCAGCAGCAGCAGGTCCCGCGCCGCGCCCTCGGCCTCGGGCGACCCCTCGGCCAGCTTGAGGTGCGCGTAGGTGAGGATCGCCTCGGCGCAGTCGGCGCCCTCGCTCGACTCGAGGACTTCGGTCACCAGGCTGACCCCGAGCTTCACCTCGCCCTCCTCCGCGAGCAGGGCCGCGGCAGCCAGGCGCGCGCCGAGGTCGGACTCGCGCCGCAAGGTGGCGAGGGCTTCCAGGAGCGCGTCGCTCGCGGCGCCCTCCTCGCGGTCGCGCGCGAGCGCCTCCCGGAGGAAGTCCGGGGCCGCCTCAGCCCCCGGGAGCACGGGCGAAGCCTGACGCGCGAGGGAGAGCCCGAAGCCCTCGCCCTCGTCGGCGAGGGACGCGGCGTAGCGGTTGGCGAAGCGCGCCCCGGAGAGGCGCGCGAGCAAGGTGGCCGGCGCCTGAGGGTCCTGGGTCCGCCCTGAGACGCTCACGCCCTCGGGGTTCAACTCCAACCGCTCGAACCACAGGGCCGTCAAGTCCTCGGTCACGGCGCGCAGCTGGGAGAGCTCCCACCCGCGGAGCACGTAGCCGTCGACGAGCGAGGCCGTCCGACGGAGCGCCGTCCGCGCCAAGCCCGCCTCCTTCGGGTCGCTGGGCTGGACGTAGGCCCGGACCTCGAGCTCCCAGGCGAGCTCCTCGCCCTCGCGGGCGCACACCGCGCGCCGCACGTGCACGAGGCGTCGCGTCTGCTGCTCGACCCGCTCCAGGGCGCGCATGAACCCGGCGAAGTCCCCGCGCCCGCGGAGGGTGAAGTCGAGGGCCTCCCACCCGGCGCCGAGGGGTTCCCGCGCGATCCGCCCCGGCTCGAAGCGATCCAGCCCGACGGTGTCCTCGGGGCCGCGCAGCGGGACGAGCTCTCGCAGCTGCGGCGCGAGCTCGACCAGGTCCGCCTCGTCTTGCGCCCCCGCGAGGAGCTCCAGGAGCGGCTCGTCCCAGGTGGGGGTCCGCGCGGAGGCAGGCCGCGTCGGATCCGCGCTCGAGGCAGCGCTCCCCTCCTCAGACGCGCCAGACGACCCTGGGGCCGCCGCCGGCTGAGGGCCTCCACCGCAAGCAGACAAGCACAGCGTGGCGATCAGCAGTGCAGGCGGACGTAGCTCCATGGTGCCCCCGTAGGTTGCGCAGATCGTATCGCGGAACGTCTGCGAGCTGGGCGATCGCAAGGGGCCTGCGCTGCAGTCGGTGGCGCTCAGGCCTCCGCGAGGGAGCGCACCTCGGCGTCGGTGTCGCGCAGCCGCTTCGCGAGCGCCGCCCCGAGGGCGACGAACAACGACGCTCCGATCTCGGGGTGCTCGTCGACGAGCTTGAGGGCTTCGGCCCGCGAGAGCGTGAACACCTCGGTCTCGGTCTCCGCCTCCGCGTGGGCCGAGCGGGGCCCCGGGAGGAGGAACGCCATGTCGCCGAAGAAGTTCGCGCGGCCGAAGCTCGCCAGGTGTTTGCTCCCGCCGCCGTCGAGGGGGAGCACGATCCGCACCGAGCCGCGGCGCACGAAGTAGATCGTGTCGCTGAGGTCGCCGCAGGAGAAGATCCGCTCCTCCGCCGCGTAGCTGCGCGTCGCGACCCGTGACTCCACGGCGACGAGCTGCTCGGGGGTCAGCTCCTTGAACACGCCGATCCCCCCCAGCGGGAGCGCGGGGGCGGAGCTGTGCTCGAGCAAGCCGGCTCCCTCGAGCAGGCGGTCTTCGGCCCAGCCGAGGGCGTCGTCCGCGTCGGCGAACACATGGCAGCTGCCGCGCGGGGCGATCAGGGCGAAATACTTCAGGTACGGAGTCAGGTCCTCGTGCAAGCTCGCCAGGACCAGGACCCCGCGGGCCTCTGCGAGTTGATCGGCGATCTGCTTGAGCATGCGCCCGGCGGTGAAGTCGAGGAACCCGACCCGACTCAGGTCGAGGATCACCGTGCGCCCGGCCTCGATGTGCGGCTCGAGCTCACAGAAGAGCTGATCGGTGGTCCCGAAGAACAGGTTGCCCTGCAGCTGGAAGAGCACGATCCGCTCCTCGGATTGGAGCATGGCCTTCTGCTCGGGGAGCCGGCGCTGCTTGGACGAGAGCGCGCAGCCCGGCAGCCAGCGGCGAACGACGTGGGTTCCGACCTGCGCGCGCACGAAGAGCATGATCGCGAGCACCAGGCCGACCCCCGCGGCGACGATCAGCCCCACCGAGAGCCCGGTGATCACCACCGCCGCGACGACGAGGAAATCGAGGCGCGTGCGGCGGCGCTTGAGCAGCTCGAGGGTGCTCGGGTCGAGCATGCGCAGCCCGATCACGATCAAGATCCCCGCGAGGGCGGCGAGCGGGACCCACGCGATCAAGCCGGAGAGGGCCACGAAGGCGACGAGGGCCATGACCCCGGCGATCACCCCCGAGCGCCGGGTGCGCCCGCCGCTGCTCACGTTGACCAGGGTCGGGCCCGCGGTCGCGGCGCCGGGCATGCCGCCCAGCAGCGACGAGGCGAGGTTGCCCAGCCCCTGAGCGCGCAGCTCGCGGTCGGAGTCGTGGCGGCTCCGGGTCAGGGCGTCCACGAGGACCGAGGTCTTGAGCGTGTCGATCGAGAGCAAGACCGCGAGGGTGACCGCGGGGACCAGGGCCGCGCGCAGGTCGGTCAGCCGCAGCCCCCCCAGCCCGCGAAAGCGCTCGAGGACCCCCGCCAGGGAGAGCCCCCCGCCCTCGCCCAGCGAACCCACGACGAGATGGTTCGCCTCCAGGCTGCGCAGGTTCGGGTCGAACAAGCACAGGACGCCGTAGCCGGCGATGCCCGCGGTCAAGCCCAGGATCGGCGCGGGGACCTTCGCCGTGAGCCGGGGGGCCGCGAGCATGACGCCCACCGTCAGCCCGCCGATCGTGAGCGCCTGCGCGCTCCACGACCCGGGGGAGGTCAGGCCGCTCCATGGGCCGACGCCAGCGGGCAGGCCAAACAGCTTGGGGATCTGGCTGCCGACGATCAGCAGGCCCACCGCGGCCAGGTAGCCCGCGGTGACCGGGTAGGGCAGGAACTTGATCAGGCGCCCACCGCCGAGCACTCCGACCAGGAGTTGGATCCCGGCAGCCCCCAGCCCGACGAGCCCGAGGATCACGACCACCTGAGAGGGCACGCGCTCGGGGTCTGCGGCCAACTCGGCGACGAGCGCGGCGAGCACCGCGGCGGCGGGCGCGCAGGGCGCCGAGACGTTGGCGGGGCGCCCCCCGAAGCTCGCAGCCACGATCCCGAGCGTGAGCGCACCGATCATGCCGTAGAGCGCCCCCTCGCTCGCGACGCCCGGCCCGAGGCCGGCGTAGACGAGCAGCCCGAAGGCGATCGCCGAGGGGAAGGCCACGAGCATCGCGGCGCTCCCCCCGAGGAGGTCGTCCAAGAACCGGGGCTGGATCGACGGAGCACTCACGATCGCGCGGGACCTCCTCGCTGACGCGGGTCGGCGCCAGCCGCGGCGCCCAGTTTACCCTCTCGACTCGGTCCCTCCGGGGGCGCTCGAGTCGATCGCGAGCGCGGCGTGCAGGAACTCGGCCAGCTGGCTCATTTGCGCAGAGGCGAGGCGCTGGCCCCAGAGTGAGGCGCAGTAGATCAGGCAGCACAGCAGCGCGCCCGCGGGGAGCACCCACAGCCCCCAAGCTCGCTGGCTCGCCGCCAGCTGAGAGATCCCGAACAGGCCCCCGAAGAACATGCACAACCCCACGAAGCCATAGCAGGCGAGGAAGGTGGTCCAGATCGCAGGGTTCGGCCCGAAGTGTCCGAACAGCTCGGTGCCCTCGGCGTGCTCGACGACCTCCAGGGTCAGCTGCGGGGACCACGCATGCCGGTGGGCGTCGACGATCGTGACCTCGACGTGGTGCCCGAGGACGGTCAAGCGGCAGGGGCGATCTGCCCCGCCTTCGCAGGCGCGAAGCTGGCCCACGACCGCCTCGGGTGGTGCTCCGAGGACTTCGCGAAACCGGGGACGCATGGGCTGCATGGGTCACCTCTGGTGCCGGCTGTACTATAGACCGTTCGTGGGCGAGGCGCGCGTCCACGAGGCGCAGGCCACGGGAGGCCTGGTCAGCGCTAGACTCGAGGCCCGAACGAAGGGAGCCGCGTGACCCGGATCGGAATCCTCAGCGAGTTCGACGTGAGCTCGTCCTGGGCCCGGTCGACGAACCTGCACCACATGGTCCAGGCCGTCGCCAGCCTGTGCGACGCGATCGTCCCTTACGGACCGCTGCAGGCCCGCGGGGACAGGCTGCGGGGCGCGCTGGCCACGGCCTCGCGGAGGCTTCGCCCCGAGGGACGCTACTCACCTCACTACAGTCTGCGGCGCGGGCGGCGGCTCGCGCACAGCGCCCGGGAGCACTTCGAACGCGACCCGACCGACCTCGTGCTCGCGCCCAAGGGCTCCGCGATCACTGCCCACCTCGAGCTGCCCGTTCCGCTGGTCTACGAGTCCGACGCGACCTTCGCGCTCCTCGAGGGCTACTACCCCTCGGCCACCGGGCTCTCCGCACGCAGCGCGCGCGCGGCCCACGAGCTCGAGCGCCGGAGCTTCGCGCGGGCGAGCGCGCTCGTGTTTCACACCCGCTGGGCGGCGGAGTCGGCGATCCGCGACTACGGCGCAGACCCGGCGAAGGTGCACGTGATCCCGATCGGCGCGAACCTCGACCCGCGAGAGCTTCCGGGGCCGGACGCCCTGGCCCAGCGCTCCGTCGAAGGACCCTGCCGGCTGCTCTTCGTGGGGGTCGAGTGGGAGCGCAAGGGCGGCCCGCAGGCGCTCGCGGCGCTGGACGCGCTGACGCGCAAGGGGATCGACGCCGAGCTCACCGTCGTCGGGTGCGCGCCGCCCCCCGGCGTGCACCACCCGCGCTTGAGGCGGGCGCGCTACCTCTCGAAGGCGGTCCCAACAGAGCGACGGGAGCTGATGCGCCTGTTCAGCGAGGCGACCTTCCTGCTCGTCCCGACCCGGGCGGAGTGCTTCGGCTGTGTGTTCGCAGAGGCGAGCGCCTGGGGGGTTCCCTCGCTGACGACCTTCACCGGGGGGGTCCCAGAGGTCGTCGAAGACGGGGTCAACGGCTTCACCTTGCCGCTCGAGGCGACCGGGGAAGACTTCGCCGAGCGGATCGCACGGCTGCTCGAAGACCCCGCGCGCTACGCAGCGCTGGTGCGCACGACTCGGGCGCGCTACGACGCGGAGTTCACCTGGGAGGTGTGGGCCCAGCGCTTCGGCGAGCGGGTGCTCGCTCCGCTCCTCGGCGAGCGATCCGGCTGAGCTCGTCCCCGGTCCGGCCTCCTCGGGAGGCCGAACCAGGGGTGAGCGCGTCACAAGGGGGCGTAGGCCTCCACCCAGTGCTTGATGATGTCCGCGGCCTCGTGGAGCGGCTTGCCGCTCGCGAGCAGGCAGGGCGCCTGGTCCGTCCCTGCGGCTGACTCGAGCTCGGCCTTGGCGGCGGCGTCGTCGCTCACGTTCTTCAGCGGAATGAACCCCAGGTGCAGGTTGTGGCGCGCCAGCTGCACGGCGCGCGAGAAGCCGCACTTGCTCTTGACGTAGAGCACGGGCGCCTCGTGAGGGTCGTGACCCTTGGGGGGCGGCTGCGCTCCAGGGTGCGCGGCGTCGATCGCCTCGCACTGCGCGGCGAGGCCGGCGGTGTCGCGGCGGCCGCCCGGGCCAACGGACTCGGCGTAGCGCACGACGCCGGTGTGGTCGATGATCACGGTCGCGCGGTCGGTGATCCCCGGCCCCTCCAGGAACAAGCCGTAGGACTTCGCCATGCCACCCTTCGGCTCGAAGTCCGAGAGCAGGGGGAACGAGACGCCGCCGAGGTCCTCACCCCAGTTGGCGTGGCTGTAGACGCTGTCGACGCTGACACCCAGGACCTGGGTGTTTGCTGCGCGAAGCCGAGGCAAGAGCGCCTCGATCTCCGGCACTTCGTGGCTTCAGGTCGGCGTCCAGTCCAAGGGATAGAACAGCAGCATCACGTTGCGCTTGCCGGCGAACTGACTGAGCGTGACCTCACGGCCAAAGTGGTCTTTGAGCTTGAAGTCAGGCGCCTTGGCTCCTACTTCGATCATGAATCCTCCTCTGTGTTGTCTAGGGCTCGAGCCCGCGCAGATCCTAACGCCCAACCCGGCTTGCCGGGCGCGTCGGTCGCAGGCGGCCTAGGGGACGAGCCAGCTCGTGTCCCAACTTCCTCGCGGCCCGGCGACCGCTCCCGCGCGGCGGTGCCCCTCGGGCGAGAGCACCAGCCAGTCGAGCTGCTCGACGTAGAGCCTCACGACGGCGAGATGTTCGCCAGACCCCACCTGCGGGTCGTAATCCGCGGGCAGCCCGTCGCCCGCGGACTCGAGGGGGGTGCCGGGCGCGGCGGTGGTGAGGTAGGAGCGCCGCGCGTAGAGGCCGGCCGAGTCCCAGGCTCGCTGGGCGTGCTCGTCCGCGTGGTGCAGGGCGACCCGCCCCGCGATCCGCAGCTGGAGACCCTCCTCGGGCGCGTAGAAGCACAGCGCGGCGTGGGGGGTCGCGGCCAGCTCGGCGACCTTGGGCGAGCGCGCGTCGGTGTAAACCGCGAGCGTCCTGGCCTGAGCGTCGACCTCGCGCAGCACGACCACGCGGGCCTGCGGCCGGCCGTCCGTCCCCACGCTGGCGAGCACAGGGAGGCGCAGCGGACCGGCGTTGGTCTCTACGGCTCGCTCGAGCAGGGCCCAGGTGAGGGGCACGACCTCACTCAGCGGGACCTCGCGCAGGGATACGGTCACGGTGCCTCCTGAACGGTGCGACGTTGGCAGGATACACGAGGCCGCAGGCGCTCGGAGCTCAGCCAAGAGCAGCCCTCAAGGCGGGTCTCGGCGCCCTGGCTTCGGATCGGCGGCTGCCTCCTTGCGGTCGGCCGCGCGCTGGGCGACGAGCTCGACCATGGCCCGCGGGCCCATGACCTGGGTCCGCCCGCCGTGGGAGACCAGGCGCACCACCATCGCGCGAGAGAGCCTGAGCAAGAGGTCCTTGGCGCGCTCGCCGCGCGGCGCCCCTTCCCACAGCTCGCGGACGCAGATCACTTGAACCCCCGCGTAGTCCGGGTGTTCGGCGATCAGGGTCGGCTGATCGAACGCGAGCCCGATTCGATCGGGCCGGTCTCCCGGCTCGAACTCGCCGTCGAGCCACAGGCAGCGGTAGTCGTGGCAGGGGCCGGGGCGGGCGGCGTAGATCGCGCAGCCCGCGGTGCTCGCGTGCTGGCAGAGCTGGTAGGCAGGCTTCGCGAGCTCTGGGATCGCTGGATAATCGCAGCAGGCGAAGCATGCGTCGCAGCGACGCGGAGAGGGTTCGGTGTGCATGGGAGTTCGCGGCCGCGTCCGGGGAGGGAGGCCAACGCGAACCGGACTCGCACGGTGGCTGGTGTCGTCGCCGCCGGACTGGCGGGCGAACTGCGCGCATGCAGCCTACCGCGAGACGTCCTCGCGGGGGGGCTCGTCGCGGGGAGGGTCGCCGCCCTCGCCCCCACGGGGAGTGAACAGCCCCTCCTCGCAGCTGCCGATGAAGGTCTCCGCGTAGCCCTTGAGGCGCTCCCACTCCGCGCGGATCCGCCGCGTCTCCTCCTGATCGATGTGCCCGTCGTCGACGATCGCCACTGAGATCTCCCGGAGCAGGCTCGAGAAGTGGGCGAGCAAGCGCTCGGCGTGGTCGACGTAAGCCGGGTCGAAGCCGCCGAGGAAGCCTCTGGGGTCGGAGACGACCAGGCCCGTCCCTCCCCGGATCGAGCGCTCGACCTTGGCCGTCCGGCAGGGGGGCGTCGCGACCACGGGGGCGTCGCTGAGGCGACGGCGAAGGTCGGCGGCGAACGACTCGCAGGAGGGGTAGCGATCGCTCGGGTCCTTGGCGAGGGCGGTCAGCACGATCGCGTCCAACTCGGGGTCAAGGTCTGGGCGCACTCGGGACGGCGGCTCGGGGTCGTCGTGGATCACACTGACGAGGATCTGCAGGGTGCGGTCGCTGGCGAAGGGGGGCCGCCCCGTGAGCATTTCGTAGAGCGTCGCCCCCAGCGCATAGAGGTCGGCCAGCGGACCGACGGCTTGGCGCCCCGACGCTTGCTCGGGCGCCATGTAGCTCGGGGTCCCCACGACGAGCCCCGTCGCGGTCAGGTCGTCGACCCCATGCAGCGGCTTCGCGAGGCCGAAGTCGACGAGGTGCGGCTCCCCTGCCTCGTCGATCAAGATGTTGGCGGGCTTGACGTCGCGGTGGACGACCCCGTTGCGGTGGGCGAAGGCCAGCGCCTGAGCGAGGGCTTCGGTCAATCGCAAGGCCCAGCGCGGCTCGCACGGTCCGCGGGTCAGGCGTTGCTTGAGCGACTCACCGTGGACGATCTCCATGACGAGGTAGGCGTCCTCGCCCTCGATCCCGCCCTCGAGGGTGCGCACGATGTGCGGGTGCTGCAGCCGCAGGGCCGCGCTGGTCTCGCGCTGGAAGCGCAAGCGCCCCTCCACCGACGGGGGTCCCTGGTTGTGCAGGATCTTGATCGCGACCTCGCGCCCCGTCGTGAGCTGACGCCCGCGAAAGACCCTCGCCATGCCGCCGCGCCCCAGCTCCTCGAGCAGCTCGTAGCCGGCGATCGCCCGCGGCGCCGTCTCGGGCAAGGGCGGACCGCTGGCCGACTCGCGCGCGCGACGCCCGAACCTCAGCTCGGCCGTCTCATGCGGATCCGGGGGGAGCGGCGTGGCGTCGTCTTCCATGCTTCGAGGATACCGACTCCGCCGCGCTCGGACCGTGAAGTGCAGTCGAGGGACGGGTCTGGCACACTGGCATGGTGACCTGGCTCGACGCCTGCCGTGAAGACATCGCCCGCCGCGGGCTCGACCCCGAGCTCGCTGAGGTGCTGCGCGCGTTCGGCGGGGACACGGCTCCCGGCCCCGCCGCCCTGGACGCGCCCTTGCCGCGGGAGACCCTGCCCGCGCGGATCGACACGGTCCTCGGGGCCGAGGTAGACCCGCACCAGGCGGCGCTCTTCGCCCGTCGTTTCCGCGCGGTCTCCGCGCTGCTCGACCAGCGCTCGGAGCCCGAGGCGCGGCTGCTGCAGGTCATGCTCTACCGGCGCGGGGCGCAGCTCCTCGACGAGGCCGCCCCGCACGCGCTCCGGGTGCGCGCCCTCGTCGACTTCGTCTGGAGCCAGGCTGCGGTGCTCCAACACCGTCGCGAGGACGCGCCCACCCTCGAGGACCTGGTCGCCGGGCTGCAGACCCGCGCGCTCGGTCCGGGCCTGAGCCATGGCTTGATCGAGGGGGTCAGCCAAGAGGGCCCGATCCACGTGAACGTGCTCCGCGCCCGCGCGCCTCGGCTGCGAACCCTGGACGCGCGCGGGGCCGGAGGCCTCGTCGAGCTGGCGAGGGCCCACGGCGCCCCCGCCGCGATCTCCGGCGGCTTCTTCCTCTACTCCGAACCCGACATCGAGCCGCCCAGTCAGCGCACCGACCCCGTGGGCTTCCTCGTCGACCAAGGCCAGCTCAGCGGCCCTCCCGTGTTCCGCCGGGCGTCACTCCTGCAGTGCACGGCGGGCTCGCTGAGGATCGCGCGGGTGGGTCTCCACGGTGTCTGCGTGCGGATCGGCGCGACGGTCGCGGAGGTGGGGCGAGACGCTCAGGCGGTTCACCGCGCGCACGCCGAGCACGTCGAGGCGGGGCCCGGGCGCGCGGTCGCGATCGTCGGGCGGAAGGTGGTCGCGGTGTCCCAGGGCGCGCTCCGGGTCCCCCTCGCGGGCTTCGTGCTGCTCCTGCCCCCCGGACCCGCGATCGAGGTCGGGGCTCTGGTCGACTACACCCTCCCCGGCCCCGCCTTGCGCGCCGCGATGGCCGGCGGGCCCCTGCTCCTCGGCCCGGACGCCTTGGACCTCACCCAGGAGGACTTCGCTGGGTCGGCGCCACCCCTGACCTTTTCGCGCGACGAGACCTACGACCGCAACCTGCTCCCGCGCATGGGCGTCGGCTTGACCGCGGCGGATGAGCTCGTCGTCGTGGCCGTCGACGGCCGCAACGCCGAGCGAGCTCCGGGCCTGACCCTCCGCGCCACGGCGCGGCTGCTCGAGGCGCTGGGCTGCACCCGCGCGATGAACCTCGACGGCGGGAGCAGCAAGCGCATGGTCGTCGACGGCCGGGTGGTCGACCTCCCTAGCACCGGCGTAGTCGCCGCGGGGTCCGAGCCCGAGGGGATACGGCCGGTGCACTCGGCGATCCTGTTCCTCCCCGACTGAGCCGCCCAGGCTCACCGCGGCGATCGCGACTCACGGGGACTCGCGGATGACGTGGCTTTTGCGAAAGTAGCGCCCCCTGGAGGACGCCGTGGAGTTCCTGATCGACCCCAGCTTCTACGCCGCGCTGTTTGGTGTGACGCTGATCCAGCTCGCGCTCGGCGCCGACAACCTGATCATCATCACGATCCTCGCCAACAAGCTGCCAGACGAGCGACGCAAGAAGGCGATCAACCTCGGCCTGCTGCTGGCCATGGTGTTCCGGATCCTGCTCCTGTGCATGGTCAGCTTGATCCTGCGCTACGCCAACACACCGTTCTTTCACTTCGACACGGAGCTGGTCGGCTTGCACTGGGAAGGCTCCCTCAGCGGGAAGTCGTTGGTCCTGCTCGCGGGCGGGCTGTTCCTGATTTGGAAGGGGGTCAAGGAGCTGCGGATCAAGGCCAAGGGCCATGAGAGCGAGGTCAAGGAGGGCGACAACTTCGTGCAGGTGGTGATGCTGATCGCCGGTTTGAACGTCTTGTTCTCGGTCGACTCCATCCTGACGGTGGTCGGCATGACCGACAGCCTCGCGGTCATGATCGGCGCCGTGCTGCTCTCGGTCGCGCTGATGCTGAAGTTCGCCGCGAGGATCTCCGACTTCATCAGCAAGAACCCGGACTTCGAGATCCTGGGCTTGTTCGTGCTGCTCCTGATCGGCTTCGTGCTCGTGCTCGAGGGCGGCCACGTCGCGCACCTCGCGGTGCACGAGTCTTCGCCCAGCCTGCACGCGTCGGCCGAGGGCGCCGGCGACGGCGACGCCGCGCGGCTGCACGTCGACCTGCTCGGCGGGGAGGCCCAGCTCTACCAGACCGCGCTCGAGCTCGAAGCAGACACCGACTACGTGCTGCGCTTCAGCGCGCGCTGCAGCAGCGGGCACGACATGGTCGTCCACCTGCAAGCTCACGAGGAGCCGCACCACAACTACGGCCTGTCGACCGGCACCGTGGACCTCACCCCCGAGTGGAAGGCCTTCGAATACTCCTTCAAGACGCCGGAGCTCGAGGGCCAGGAGGCCATGAAGGATGGCCGGCTCATGTTCTGGCTGGCGCCGTTCTCGGCGGTGGGCGACGACTACTTTCTCGACAAGGTCGAGCTCGTGCGCGCGGACGCGGCCGGAACGAACTTGATCGTGAACGGGAGCTTCGCAGAGGGCACACACCGCTGGCGGGCCTACTCCGAGGAGTCTTCGTTCCCCTACGTCCCGCAGTGGATCGTGATCTTCATTCTGCTGCTGATGTTCAGCGTCGACCTCTACCAGAACTGGCTCGACAAGCAGCTCGAGAAGGAGCAGGACGAGCCCGTGCACCTGCACCGGCGCAACAAGTAGCAGACACGACGCGCCGCGCAGACCTCACTCAACGCAGCGAGGGCGCGCCCTGAGAGGCGCGCCCTCGCTCGTGGTTTCGTTCGCGCCGCGAGTTAGTTCGCGGGCTTGACGTTCTCGGCGCGGGGGCCCTTCGGCCCGTTGCCGTCGGTGTAGTTCACGCGCTGACCCTCGTGCAGGTCCTCGAAGCGCACGCCGTCCAGAGCGGAGGAGTGGAAGAAGAGGTCTTGCGAGCCGGTGTTGATGAAGCCGAAGCCTCGGTCAGTAAGGCGTTTGATCGTGCCTTCAGGCATGAGTCTGTCCAATCTAGAGTGTGTCGAGCCTTGCTCGACTGCAGAAGCAGGCGCGGCTAACGTAGTCGCGCCTCGTGAGTCAACCGATCGCCTGGCCCTGGGTCAGGGCTGGGCGGTGTTCGGAGCGTGGCAGGTCGGCGGAGTCCCCCGCGCCCTGCCGCACGGCTGGGCACCCCATGCGGTAGAGGTGGCGGAGGTGGGCGCCGAGCGCGCCCGCGAAGGTCGCGTGGTCGAGCACGGGGACGCCGCGCCGCGCGCAGACCTTGCGCACCAGCGGCGCCAGCGCCGGGTAGTGCCTGTGCGAAACGCGCGGGAAGAGGTGGTGCTCCACCTGGTGATTCAGCCCGCCCACGTACCAGGTGAGCAGCCGGTTGGCGCGCGCGAAGTCGACGGTGGTCGCGAGTTGGTGCTCCGCCCAGGGGAGCGACAGCGGCGCGCCCTCCTCCGGGGCGAAGAACGAGGCGTCTTCGACCGCGTGCGCGAGCTGGAACACGGTGCCGAGGACCAGCCCCGCGACGCTGGTCGCCAGCGCGTAGCCCGCCAGGAGGTTTAGCGGGTCGACGAAGAGCAGCGGGATCGCGAACGCCCACACCAGGTAGTTGAGCTTGCTCACCGCCACGATCAGCAAATCGGAGGCGCTCGGACGAGGCATGCGGTGTCCCGCGATGTGGCCGCGCGCCAGGTCTCGGAGGTCGTCGAGCAAGATCCACTTCGTCGTGAGGAAGCAGAGCAGCAGCGGCCAATAGAGGAACTGCAGCCTGTGGAACCAGCGGCGAGGCTGGCTCGAAGTCAGCCGAAAGAAGGGCTTGAACTCGATGTCGTCGTCCGCGTCGACCACGTTGGTGTAGGTGTGGTGCAGCACGTTGTGCTTGAAGTGCCACACGAACGAGCTCGCGCCGACGAGGTCGAGGGAGAGCGCCGCGAGCCTGTTGGTCCCGGGGCGGTTCGAATACGCGCGGTGACCGCCGTCGTGCATGACGGAGAAGCCGATGCCCGCCAGGGAGAGGCCGAGGGAGATCGCGAGGGGCACCGCAGTCCACCAAGCCGTGGCCCAGAGCACGAGCAGCGCGTACGAGGCCGCGAACCAGAGGAAGAACGTCGCGGTCTTGAGCACCATGCGCGCGCCGCCACGAGGGTCGTGCCCCGAGCGCTGGAAGTAGTCGTCGACCACGCCCTTGAGCTCCGCGCGCAGCGGAGACTGAGCCGTGAAGCGAGGCAGTTTGCGGGGGTCGCCCGAGGTCGCGACCTCGCTCAGAGGGCGGCCTCGGGTGCGATTCCCAGGACGCTCAGGATCTCTTCGTAGCGGTCTTCGACCGCCTCCCAAGCGGAGTCGGTGCTCGCTTGGTGCCGATAGGCGCGGAAGGCCTCGAGGGCGCGCTCGAGCAGCGGGCCTTGCTGGGCAGGGTTCGCGAAGGAGCGCTCGAAGGCGAGGATCCCGTAGTAGTAGCAGTCGGCGTCGGTGGCCATGGGCCGGGTGGCGTAGTGGGCCTCGAAGAACTCCAGCGCTTGATCCTCGTCGAGGGCCGCGGCGGGGGCGTCGTGGTTGACGTAGCGCGACCAGACGTACTCCTGGATTTGCTCGAGGGTGAGCTGGGAGGGGTCGCTGACACCCGCAGACGCATGCGGTCGGTTCGGGAGTCCGCCAGAGGGCGGGTTCCCTGCAGAGGGGTGGGTCATAGGGGGGGGAGGTCCGACTGTGGAGAGGGAGCAGGCCAAAGCACGCCACAGGTATGCCGGAGCCGGAGTCGCGCCTAGAGGGCGGGATTCACTAAGCAGTCTACCCACGTCTTCGGGGAACCGTGCCACAAAATCAGAAACCCGACCAAGGCCCAAACGTCTCAGCCCGCCTGCTGCTGGGCCGCGCAGCGAGCGAGGGCACCCAGGCTCTCCTTCGCCCACTTGGCGTGTTCGTCGTCCTGGCTGCAGTTGACCGCGGTGAGCCCCGCCAGCGAGCGCAGGTGCCACGAGGCCTCATGCGTGAGGGACTTGACCTCCTTCACCGGGAAAGGCGGCAGGATCAAGGCCTTGACCTCGTTCAGCAGGGGAGGGCAGTCGGCGTAGACCTTGAGCCGCTCGTCCCCCGTGCTCCCCTCGAGCCGCTCGAGGATCCCCTGCAGCTCGCGCACGATCTCGGCGACCCTCAGGGCGCTCGCGGGCGAGGCCAAGGGTTGGCCCTTGGGGTAGGCCCTCGAGCGGGGCTTGGGCCCAGGCTTGGGCGCAGGCGCAGGAGTCGGAGAAGTGGAGGAGCGGGGGGCGGCTCGCATACCCATGTCCTTGGCAGGCCCGCGGTCAGGACCAAAGGCAGATCGGGCGGCTGCGCTTGGTGTCGGGGGTCAAGGCAGATCGACACCCGCCACGCGACGCGTGCAGTCTACGCGATCGCGCGCCGTACGGCGGCGAGAAACACAGGCCCCACACTGCGCCGTGGGCAGAGACCGCACCTGGGGCTGGTGCCTCGCGCGGGTCGACGGATCATGCACCCATGAAGAAGTCCTTGGCAGCGCTCTGCGCGCTCCTGATCAGTGGCTGCGCGAGCGTCCCTGAACCCGAGGCCGTCACGGCCTGGCAGGCGGAGGAGCTCCGGCTCGCCGGGGCCGACGAGGCCGTGGACTCCAGCCAGCCGTTGGCAGCAGCGCTCTCCGCCGTGGATCTGCGCCGGGTGGCGAACCTGAAGCGCGCGCGCCAGGACTGCCTGCGCCTGGTGCTCGATCACCCGGACTCGCCGGCGGTCTTGTGGCGCGCCTCGCGGGCCGAGGCCGACCGGGTCGTGCTGGCGCGCTCGAAGGGCGAGCCGCGCGAAGTGCGGGACCTCGCCGCGCTGAGCGGCCTGGACTACGCCCGCCGAGCGGCCGAGCGCGCCCCGGAGGACCCCGCTGCGCGCGCGCAGCTGGCCTACGCGCTGGGGACCACGACGCACCTGCTGCCCATGGGGGCGCGCAGCGAGCGGGCCCGGGATGTCCTCCAGGCGGTGGACGCCGCCTTGGCGCTCGACCCCGAGCAGCCCGTGGCCTTGGCGACGCAGGCCACGCTGCACCTGCGACTGGCGACCTTGCCCTGGATCGCCACGGTCTTCGCGAGCGACGTCCCCGAGGCCGACCTGGCGCTCGCCGAGCGGGCAGCTCGCCACGCGCTCAGGCTCCAGGACAGCCACGAACACCGCCTCCTGCTGGCCAAGGTCCTCCTGGCGCGGGACGCCGAAGACGAAGCGCGCAGCGTCCTCAACGTGGCCGGAGCCGGCGCTCCGCAGCCCCGAGACGAGGAGCTGCGCGCGGAGGTCGAGGCCTTGCGCGCCGAGCTCGATTGATCCTTGAGGGCCGCGAGACGCGGGCTCACCTCGCGGAGGGCCCGCGCCCTCGCCGCCGAGCTCCTCGGACGCAGGCGCTCTTGGATTTGCTTCAAGGACCCTCCGGCGAATCTGATACCTTCTCGGTCCTATATGCCGCCTGGGGACTGGTTGGCATCTGGAACGCCCGAGTCGGTGGGCTTTGCCCGCCGCCGCTTCCGCGCAGTCCCGAGGCTAGCTTGACCGAGACCCTGACCCACGTACAGCCCCTTCCCCGCACGCTCCCCGTGGCCGCGAAACCTCTCGCGGCAATCGCGGAGTCGGCGGCGACCCCGAGCCGCGTGCTCTCGATCTGCCTGATCAACCCGCGCTTCGAGCCGAGCTACTGGGGCTTCGAATACGCGCTGCCGATGTACCCCGGCGATCGGCGGAGCACCATGATCTCCGGCTCGCTGACCACCCTCGCGGGCCTCTCGGCAGGGCACGAGCTCTACCTCATGGACGAGAACGTCGAGGAGCTCGACTGGGACCGGCTCGCCGCCTTCGACATCGTCGGCGTCACCGGCATGAACGTACAGAGCGAGCGCATGCGCGAGATCCTCACGCGCCTGCGAGAGCTCGACGTGTTCGTCGCCGTCGGTGGCCCCTACGCCTCGGTCAAGGAGACCTTCTTCGCAGGACTCTGCGACGTGATCTTCGTGGGCGAGGCCGAGGAAACCTGGCCCGCGTTCCTCGAGGACTACGCCGCCGGCCGCCCGCACCTCCCGCGCTACGAGCAGTCGGAGAAGACCGACATGGAGCGCGTCCCGACGCCGCGCTACGACCTGCTCAAGGCCGAGCGCTACGCCTCGGGCGCGCTGCAGTTCTCCCGTGGCTGCCCGTTCTCCTGCGAGTTCTGCGACATCATCGTGATCTACGGCCGTCGCCCCCGGCTCAAGAAGCCCGAGCAAGTGCTCCGCGAGCTCGAGGACATGCGCGCCGCGGGCTTCCACTCGGTCATGCTCGTCGACGACAACTTCGTCGGGAACAAGAAGAAGGCCAAGGAGCTGCTGCGCGCGATCGTCCCCTGGCAAGAGGCCAACGGCTTTCCCCTGCGGATCAACACCCAGGCCAGCGTGAACCTCGCGGACGACCCCGAGCTGCTCGACCTGATGTACCGCGCCAACTTCCGCAGTGTGTTCATCGGGATCGAGACCCCGAGCAAGGCCTCGCTGGAGGAGACCAAGAAGTTCCAAAACACGCGCGGCGACTCCCTCGAAGCGAAGCTCGAGCGGATCCAGCGCGCCGGCCTGGACATCAGCGCAGGGTTCATCGTCGGGTTCGACAACGACGACCTCTCGATCTTCGACCTGCAGTACGAGTTCATTCAGAACAACGGGGTCTTGCTGGCCATGGTCGGCATGCTCGGCGCGATCCCGACCACACCGCTCTACACGCGGCTCGAGGCGGAGGGACGCCTGGTCGAGGGCGACCCCAACTGCAACTTCCACCCCAAGCAGATGTCGCGCGAAGAGCTGATCTCGAACTACTGGGACCTCGTGGAGCGGCTCTACCGCCCCGAGGCCTTCCTCGAGCGCTACCTGCACTCCTACCGGCTCCCTGAGTATCACGCGCGCCGCGCGGCCATGTGCGACAAGGCCAAAGAGGGCAAGTTCCTCCCGACCCTGGGCTACGCCGGGATCTTGCTCAAGAACTTGACCTGGACCCTGCTCAGGGACGGGTCGTTCAAGAAGCTCGCGCCGACCTACCTGCGCTACTACCGCAAGTCGCGCAAATACCGCCGCGACCTGATCGGCCTCGCGCAGTTCCTCAACCGCTGCGTGACCCACTTCCACTTCTACCGCTTCACGCGAGAGGCCCGCAGCGGCCAGCTGCGCACCTACAACAGCGGCTAGCCCGCAAAGCTCACCACGAAGTGGTGAGTTTGCGGGGTGGCCGCCTGCGAAGCAGGCGGGCTGCGCCGGAGCGAGTCGGTGGCTCTGCCGCCGCGAGCGAGGCGCAAGCGAGAGTGTGTACCCGGCCGCAGGCCGGGTCTCACTGTCTTGCAATAACACTGCTGGCCGCACTTCGAGTCCACGAGCGAAGCGAGTGGTGAGAGGTGCGGGCTGGCGCGCTGGGCGCCGCGCCTACGGGGTCAGCGGAGGCAGCGCCCCCAAGACCCCCGGCCGAGGCGGGCCCAACCCGAGCGCGCGCTTGACGCTGTCGGCGAAGCGCCGCCAGATGAAGCGCCCCGCGGCGACGGTGGGCGGAACTCCGAGCCGATCGCGCAGGAGCCGGCGGAGCTCACGCTTCTCGGTCATGACCCGCTCCACCAGACAGCTCGAGAGGCCCTGGCTGCTGCACGTCTTGCCCAGCCCCTGCACGACCCTCAGCAGCTGCTGCAGCCCGTCCGGGCCGAGGGTGTCTTGAATGTCAGGCGTCGTGCCGATCAGGATCAGGTCCCGCAGCGGGAGCTCGGAGAGCCCGGTCTCGTAGGCCGGCGCGTGGGTCTCGTAGGCGAAGCTCCGAAACGCGGGGGGGTCGAGCTCGAGCCGCGCGAAGGTATCGGGGTCTGCCGCGCGCCGCGCCTCGATCGCCTGCTGCAGCTTCACGCGCGCGGCGTCGAGCCAGCGCTGCCCGGCGGGGCTCAGCAAGGGCCGGGTCTCGTAGGTGAAGCGGCGAATGTAGGCGTCGCCGTAGTCGAGGTAGTAGTCCGGCGGGGCGACGCCGGGGTTTCGCTGGACGAAGTCGGAGGCTCGACGACGGTAGTAGTCGAGGCCGCCGTCGGCCAGGCAGGGCGCTGGAGGAGCAGCCCAGGCCAGCGCCGGGAGGACGAGGAGCAGGAGGCCGAGGAGGGGGAGACGTCGGTTCACCCCAGCCGGACGTGCAACGGGTACGCCACCTCGCTCCGCCCTAAGTCTCGATGTCGTGTTCGCGTCCCTCCCAGACTTGGTATGTGTTCCACCCCCCCGGGACGCTCCTGAGGCGACTCGGGCGGGGCGACCCACCTGGACACCTTGTCGGGTCGGTTCACCGCGCTCCAACTCCCACGCGTCGCGCATGGGTATGGCCGGCGTCTGCCCGCCCGGGACCCAAACCAAGCGCGACGCGTACCGCCTGGCCCTCGAGCGAGGCGCGAGCGACTGGGTGTATCGGGCCGGCGGAGGGCGGGCCGCCCGAGCTCACTCGCCGCGCGCGGGGTCCGGCTCGGCGTCGCAGGGCCGCACGTCGCGCTCGGGGAGGGTGTGGGTCGCGCGCTCCACCCCCGTCGCCCAGGGCGGCGGATCGAGGGGGAGCACCACGACGCGCCTGCCCGGGCGGTGCCCCACGACGAGGAGGGGCCGGAAACGGCTCGTGTCGCCACGCTCGCGGACGACGCAGCCGACCGGCCAGCGTTCGGTAGCTTCGGTCATCAGCCCTCTCCTCCCAGGTCGCGCCAGTAGCTCTCGAACACCGCAGCCGTGTCTGCGCGAGCCAGGCTCTGCAGACGCTCGAACAGCGCTGCCACGGGAACGCTCCCGGGCAACGCTTCGCCGAACGCGGCGCGGAGCGCGTCGCGCTCGTGATCGAGCCCCCGCAGTTGGCGATCGAGGCGAGGTGCAATGCCCCGCAAGTTCACGGCGGGCGGCGCGCCCAACGGGCCATCGAGCAGGCGCTCAAACCTTCCTCCGAGCCTACCAGGGCGATCTTCACGTGGTTCCGAGACGGCCATGGGTCGTACCTCCGTCGGGGCTATCGCACACGTCATGCCGCTGCGCTCCGCGCGTAGTGCCTGCGCTGCGAGCGAAGAGGCGGTCGAGCGGACACCGCTGTCCGCCCGCGAGACACCCCTGTCGCTCGCGCCTCGGACCCAGCGATAACCCGAGGGCGCCCAACCAGGCGAGTGAGGCGCACCGCTTGCGAGAGTGGGGCAGCAGCCCTCGAAGCAAAACGGAGTAAGCGCGTGACCAACCTGCTGTATCCCACACACACGTGGACCGGCACCGAAGCCTGGACCCCAGACCCGGCGGTCGCGCGCGACCTGACCGGACTCCGCGTTCACCCCCTGGAGCCAGGCGGGACGCCTCACGCCCCGCAGGAGCGCTCGTCCACCCTGCCCGCCGAGCGACCGTCCCAGCGCCACCGGCCGAGGTTGCTGCTCGCCGCCGCTCCGGGGCCACGCGCCTCGGAGCTCTCGATCCTGCTCTCCGACCTGGGCTACGCGATCGTCCGCGCCCGCGACGGCTTCGAGCTGATCAACGCCTGGACCTTCCCCTGGATCGCCTCCGGCGGGACCGTCCAGCCCTTCTCGGTGATCGTGGTGGATCGCCACCTCCCGCTGCTCGACGGGGAAGAGGCCGTCGCAGAGCTGCAGCAGTTCGAGGGGTGCCACGCCCTGTGCGTCGTGGCCCCGCGAGGCCAGCGCTGGACCCTCGAGCGCCTGGTCGCGGCGGTCCCAGCCGTCACCCCCCGAGGCCGCGCGTGCGCCTGAAACGCCCTCGCCCCGACTCGGAGGCGCGCTGAGAAGACGACGGAGCCCCCCCCACCCAGGAGGACCCCGCGACCCCTGCGCAGCGGCTCCCCGAGGACGAGCCCCCCCGGCCGAAGGCGACGACCGGGCCGGGAGACACCTGGTTCAGGAGGTCCCCGCGGAGGTAGACTCAGGGGGTGAGTGAGGTGGCCCCGTGCAGGTGTCTCCCCTGGCTCTGCGAGTCCTGCTGGTCGGGAGACACGCGCTCGGGGCGCGCGCGATCGCGCCGCTGCTCTCGGACGGGCAGGTGGAGGTCCACCCCTTCTCCCACTTCGAGGTCGAACACACCGAGACGCTGAGCGCCGCGCTCGCGGCCCTCGCCGCGGCGACCCCGCACCTGGCCTTCGCAGACCTCGGGCTGCCCGACAGCCACGGCCTCGAGACCTTCGTGCGCCTCCGCGCCGAACTCGGGGACGTACCCCTCGTGGTGGTGACCGAGTTCGAAGACGACCGCGCAGCCGAGGAGGCCGTGCGCCTGGGGGCGCAGGACTACCTCGTCGAGGGGAGGCTGGACGCGCCGACCCTCAGCCGTTGCATGCGCCACGCCCTGGCGCGCTTGACCCACGACGACGCCTCGCGCAGCAGCCACGCCTCCTACCAACGCACCCTCGACACGAGCGACGTGCCCCGCGTGGTCGCAGACCGGGCGGGGAAGGTCCTCTACGCCAACCGCGCTGCGGTCAGGACGCTGGGGAGCGCCCCGCGGGGGGTCGACTGGAGCGCACGCGACGAGGCCCCTCCGCGGATCACCTTCGACGTAGGCGAGCTCCCGAGCCCGCTACGGGTGCAGCTCAGCGAGACCCTCTGGGACGGCCGCCTGGCGACCCTGATCACGCTGCGTCCCGACGGCCCACGCGACCCCGAGGCTTCGCTCGAGGAGGCCGCGGTCGTCGGCGGGCACCCGACCTCGCTGTTCGAGGGCCTGATCTCGGCCAGCCCGCGCATGCGCTCGCTGTTTCGGGTGTGCGAGCGCGTGGCCACCGCGCCGGCGACCGTGCTCCTCCAGGGCGAGACGGGCACGGGCAAGGAGCTGGTCGCGCGCGGAATCCACAAGCGCTCCGGGCGTAAGGGGCGCTTCGTAGCGATCGACTGCGGCGCGGTGCCCGAGTCGCTGATCGACTCCGAGCTGTTCGGGCACGAACGCGGCGCGTTCACGGGCGCCACCTCACGCAAGCTGGGCCTGTTCCGCCACGCCCACCAGGGCACCCTGCTCCTCGACGAGGTCGGTAACATGCCCCTCCCCTCCCAGCACAGCCTGCTGCGCGTGCTCCAGGAGGGCGTGGTGCGGCCGCTGGGCAGCACGGACGAAATCGAGGTCGACGTGCGGATCATCGCGGCGAGCAGCGAGTCGCTCTCGGACGCCGTCGAGGCCCACCGCTTCCGCGAAGACCTGCTCTATCGCCTCGACGTGATCCGGCTGGAGCTGCTCCCGCTGCGAGAGCGCCCCGAAGACATTCTGCACCTGCTGCGAATGTTCCTCGAGCAGCAACGCCAGCGATACGGCCTCGAGCCCTTGACCCTCGGCACGGGGTTCCTCGAGGCCGCGGTGGCCTACCCCTGGCCTGGCAACGTGCGTCAGCTGGAGAACTTCGCCGAGCGCCTGCTGCTCACGGGCACCCCCTGCGTCAGCAAGCGCGACTTCCACGAGGTCGTGCGCCCGTTCGGCGCCAAGCGCCCCTCGCCCTCAGGGCGCATCCCGTTGACCGACGCCGCGATCGACCAGCCGCTGAGCGCGTTCCTCGCCGCACAGGAGGAGGCCTACTTCGAGGCGCTGCTGCGCGCGAGCCATGGGTCGCTGCAGGAGACCGCCGATCGCGCAGAGGTCGACCCCCGCACCTTGCGGCGCAAGCTCAAGCGATACGGAATCGACCGCGCTCGGTTCCTGCGCTGAGCGGCTGCGCTGGCCGCGGCTCCGCGCGGGTCGTGTGCGAGCCCGTCGTGTGCGCAGTCGGCAGGTCTGACTCCAGATACGCGGACAGCTCGTGCAGCTCGCGCTGGAGCCGCTCGCGGCGGCGGGTGACCGCGAGCTCCTCTAGCTTGCGCTGCAATCGCTCGAGCCTCCCGCTCCAAACGGGCAGCTCAGGGTCCGTCGAGGGGGACCTAAGATCGAAGGACGACGAAGGGTGGGCAAAGGCGTACATGGCAGAGTTCCTTCCCGAGATCCGCACGCACGCCTGCAACCCCAATGCCAGCCGTCGCCACCCGGGGGCGCTGGACCTTGGCCGACAGCCGAGGACAGCGCTGTCCGATCCTGGGACACTCCGGTCCTCCGCGTACCCCAGGCGCCACACTGCCCCACGCCCGTACCGCCTTCGAATTCCTTGACACGCGCGAACTCTCGCGGTCAGGGTGTGTCAGTCCTGAGGATCCGCATCCCGAAGGAGCCGCACGTGTTCGAGTTCACCGTCCGCGTCGATCGTTCGTCGGTTCCCAGCCTGGAGCCTACGAGGGTCCACGCCCTCGTCGAGGTTCGCACCTCCGCACCCAGTGACCTGCAACGCCTCCCATTGCACCTCGGGCTGGTGATCGACGTCAGCGGCTCCATGCAGGGGGAGAAGCTGCGCGCGACCCAGGAAGCACTCCGCAACCTGCTGCGCCGGCTGCATCCCGAGGACCGCGTGGCGCTCGTGGCCTACAGCGACGTGGTGCAGGTGGTGGAGCGGACCGGCGGGAGCGAGAAGCAGCGTCTGATCGACCAGGTCGCGCGCCTGCGGGCCGGAGGCAACACCAACCTCTCGGGGGGCTGGCTCGAGGGCCTGGCCCAGGTCGAGCGCGAGCGCTCCGCGAAGGGCCTCCACCGGGTCCTGCTCTTGACCGACGGCCGGGCCAACCTCGGCGTCACGGACCCGGAGCACCTCGCCGCCATCGGGCGGCGTGGCCTGGAGCAAGGGGTGCGGACCACCACCCTCGGCTTCGGCGCAGACTACGACGAGGACCTGCTGACGCGGATCGCCGACGAGTCGGGGGGCAACGCCTACTACATTGAGACGCCAGACCACGCGGCCAACGCGTTCCTCCAGGAGCTGGGGGAGCTCGGCAACGTCGTCGGGCAGAACCTGGAGCTGATCGTCGGCTGCGAGCCGGGTGTGCGGCTGGTGGACGCGACGAGCTTCCCCGGGCGGCGGGACGCCCACGAGGCGCTGTTTCGCGTGGGCGACCTCTACGCCAACGACGTGACCAGCCTGTTGCTCTCGTTCGACCTGGAGCCACGGGCCCCCGGCGAGCGAACCCTGGCCTCGGTGGCGCTGCGCTACCGCGACGTGCACGCAGCCGGCGCCGAGCGCCGCGACGCGCGACGGGTCCAGATCGTGCACGCGGCCGACCCCGACCCCGTCGCCCAGGACCCCGCCGTGCTCCGCGAGCTGCTCTTGCACCGCGCGGCCCGCGCCAAGGAGGCCGCGGTGCGGCTCGCCGATCAGGGCCAGCTCGCCGCAGCCCAGGGTGCCCTCGCCGAGGAGCTGGGGACGCTCCGCGAGGCCCTGACCAGCGACACCCAGTTCGGGCGCGCCGACCGCGCCCTGCTCGAGCAGGAGCTCTCGCAGTCGCGCTCGCTGCGCGACGAGTTCGACGAAGGCAGCTACAGCTCGCTGACTCGCAAGCAGGCGCTGATGCAATCGCTGCTCTCGCGCAAGAAGCGCGGCGCCTACGACGCACGCCCGCCCTCGAGCTGAGGGAACCGAGCCGCTGACCTACTCGGGGAGGTCCTCGTTCAACTCGGCTTCGAGGTCCGAGAGCACGCCCTCGGCCTCTTCAGGGGTGATCGCCTCGGCCTCGTTCGTGGCCTCGGCCATGATCGCGTCGGCGTCGACCTTGGCTTCTTCGAGCTGAGCCTCCAGCGGAGGCGGGGCGTCGGGCGAGCCAGCTTCGGCGCCGCCGGAGGACCCTGACCCCGAGCCTGTCTCCGTGGCCGGACAGGCGGTGAGGCAGAGCGCCAGGGCTCCCCCGCCGAGGGTCAATGCGCCGCGGCGCGCCCAGTGCATGTGGAACTTCATGAGTCCTCGCTTCGCGTTCGCTCGATCGTGTGTGCTCAACGTCCCTTGCCCTTGCTCTTCTCGGGCTTGCCGCGGCCGGACCGCCCGTCGCCGCCGCCTTCCGCCGGGGCCTCGTCGGAGGCGTCGTCGCCGTCCTCCGACTCGCCGTCCTCGGACTCGCCCTCGTCCTCCGACTTGCCCTTCCCCTTGTTCTTCCCGCGAGCTTCGCCGTCCTCTGACTTGCCCTTGCCGCGGGCCTCGCCGTCTTCCGGCTTGCCCTTGCCCTTGCCGCGGGCCTCGCCGTCCTCCGGCTTGCCCTTGCCCTTGCCGCGGGCCTCGCCGTCCTCCGGCTTGCCCTTGCCCTTGCGCTTCTTGGGATGCTCTCGGACCAAGCGCGCCAACACCTTCTCGTGTCGCGAGTCTTCCTTCTCGCGCAGCTTCGTGGCCCGGTCGATCAGCGCCTGGTCGCTCGACGCGTTGGCCAACTCCAGCACACGGTCGAGCCGCGCGACCCGGCGAGCGTGCTTTTGGGTCTCGCGCTCCAGTTGCCGCGCGTGCGCGGCGAGGTGTGCGCGCTCTGCCTTACCGCGCACTTCTTGCGCCTGCTTCGTCAGCTGCGCCGCCTCGTCTGCGTTCCCCGCCTCCGTCGCCTCGGCCGCCGCGGCCTCCAACGCCTCGGCCTCAGCCTCGGCCGCCGCGCCTTCCCCGGCGACGGCTTCGATCGCCGCGGCAGAGGCTCGATCCGCGGCCTTGCGCGCCTGCGCCGCCTGCTCGACCGACGTTCAGCCACGCGCAGCATTCACCGGAGCCCCAGGGACGAAGGCCAGGGCAGGGGGCGCACGCCGGGCTGAATCAGTACACTTTTCCCGTGACCCCCCAGCACTCTGGACCGATCACCGGGATCGACCTCGGCACGAC
>JAGQRJ010000327.1 GCA_020425635.1 Planctomycetota bacterium
CACTTCGAATCCACGAGCGGAGCGAGTGGTGAGAAGAGCGGGCTAGACGGCAGCAGCGCTACCCCAGCGCGGCGAGCGACTCCGCGACGCGAGCGAGCTGGGCCTCCATGTCGACCACCCGCGCGCGCTCGGCCTCGACCACCTCGGGGGGAGCCTTGGCCACGAAGCCGGCGTTGCCGAGCTTCTTGGCGGCGCCGGCGATCCGCTTGCTGAGGTCGTCCTGGAGCTTGCTCAGCCGCGCGCGCTCCTTCTCGGGGTCGAGCACGTCGCCGAGGAACACCTCGTAGCCCGCGACCACCGAGGAGGCGGCGTTGGGCGGCGCGGTCACGTCGGGCCCCAGGGTCAACCCGCTGAGGTTCGCGGTGAGCTCGATCAGGCTCGCCATGGGCGCGAGGGTCGCACAGTCCTCGGCCGCGGCCTTGATCCGCCCCTCGAGCTTCTTGCCCGGGGCCACCCCGTTTTGCGTGCGCACGTTGCGCAGCTCCTGCACCACCTGCTGCATGGCCGCGAAGTCGCGCTCGAGGGCGGCGTCGGTCCACTCCGCGCGGGCGCTGGGCCAGGCGGCGTGGATCAGCTGCTCGCTGTCGGGGAGCGCCGCGTCGACGCCGCGGGCGGGGGCCTGCTCGCGGAGCTTGGCCCACAGCGCCTCGGTAATGAAGGGCACGAAGGGGTGCAGCAAGCGCAGCGCCTGGTCGAGGCAGGTCACGAGCACCTGCGCCGCCACGGCGTCGTGCTCGCGGGTGCGCGGCTTGATCAGCTCGAGGTACCAGTCGCAGAGGTCGTTCCAGAAGAACGCCCGCGCGGCGTTGAGCGCCATGCTCGGGTTGTAGGCCGCGAGCTGCGCCTGCACCTCGGCGGTGGCCGCGGTCAGCCGCGAGAGGATCCAGCGGTCCTCGGGGGCGAGCGCGTCCCGGCCCAGCGGGGTGAAGCCGAGCTCGCCCACGTTCATGAGCGCGAAGCGCGCGGCGTTCCACACCTTGGTGCAGAAGTTGCGCCCCGGCTTGAAGCGATCGCTCGAGACCTTGGCCGTCGGCAGCTCCTTGGTCTTGCCGCCGACGTCGAACTCTCGCTTGCACGTCTTGTTGGTGCAGGCGTAGGTGAACAGGTTCACGTGCCCGTCGGCGGTCTTGCCGTGCTTGGCCTCGGCGAGCTCGACCACGGCCTGGCAGTGCGGGCATTCGGCCTGCACCGGGAGCCGAATGTCCTGGGTCCCGGTCTGCATGTCGCAGATCAGGTAGCGCATGGCGTCGGTGCCGTAGCCCTCGATCACGTCCACGGGGTCGATCCCGTTGCCCTTCGACTTGGACATGGTCACGCCCTTGCCGTCGAGGATCTTGGCGTGCAGGAACACGTCGGTGAACGGCAGGTCGCCCTGGGTGTAGAGCCCCATGATCACCATGCGCGCGACCCACAGCGTGAGAATGTCGCGCGCGGTCACCAGGCACGAGCCCGGGTAGTAGGTCTCGAGGGAGCTCGGCTGCTCGCCCTGGGCGCCGAGGAAGCGCTGCCCGGGCTCGATCGGCGCGTGGGCCGCGTCGGGCCAGCCGAGGGTGCTGAACGGCCACAGCGCCGAGCTGAACCAGGTGTCGAGCACGTCGGGGTCGCGGGCGAGCCCGAGCGCCTCGAGCGCCGCGGCGTGGGTCGCGTCGTCGGCCTCGGCGCGCAGGCACACCTGCAGCTCGAGGGGCCCGGGGGGCAGCCCGGCGAGGTCCACGCCGCGCGGGTGCTGCAGGCCGTCGTCGTCGGAGATCCACACCCAGGCGCGCGGGTCGTCGGGCAGCTCGGCGGCCACCCGGGCGAGCTCGGCGCGGTCTTCGAAGCGACGCCACCACACCGGGATCTGGTGCCCCCACCACAGCTGGCGCGAAATGCACCAGTCGCGCTTCTCGCCCAACCAGCTCGTGTAGCTGCGGCGGTAGCGCTCGCTGTCGGGGTGGAAGTCGACCTTGCGCCCGCTGGCCGAGCGCCAGGGGCCGTTGGCCGCGTCGATCGCGGCCTGAGCCAACCCGGGGGAGCTGAACTGCTTCTGCGTGTCGCGCCCGAAGGTCACGCCGCCGGGCACGTCGCCCATGCGCACGAACCACTGCTTGCTCAAGAAGGGCTCGATCGGGGTCTTCGAGCGGTCGGAGTGCCCGATCTCGGTCTCGCGCTCCTCCACCTTCACCAGCCGCCCCTGGGCGTCGAGGTCGGCCACCACCCGCGCGCGCACCTCGAAGCGGTCGAGCCCGGCGTAGGGGCCCGCGTGCTCGTTGTAGCTCCCGTCGGGGCGCAGCAGGTTCACGATCCCGACCTGCTCCTTGTGCCGCTCCCACACCGCGTAGTCGTTGGGGTCGTGGGCCGGGGTGATCTTCACGCAGCCCGAGCCGAGCTCGGGCTTGGCCCACTCGTCGGCGATCAGCGGGATCGCGCGCCCCAGCAGGGGGAGCTCGATCGTGCGCCCCGCGGCGGCCATGGCCGCGAGCTGCTCGAGGTGCGGGAGCACGTCGGCCACGCGCGCCTCGAGCCGGTCGATCTCGGCCTGGGCCTCCTGCGCGTCGGCCTTGGGGTCGGCGAGCTTCTCCTTGGCCTTCTCGAGCAGGCGCTCGAGGGCCTTGCGCGGCTCGGGGTGACACGCCACCGCCGTGTCGCCGAGCATGGTCTCGGGGCGCGTCGTGGCCACGATCACGTGGTCGGGCTCGCCGGGCTGCGCGTCGAGGATCGGATAGCGCAGGTGCCAGAAGTGCCCCTGCACCGTCCTGTGCTCGACCTCGTCGTTGGCCACCGCGGTCTGCAGGAAGCAGTCCCAGTTCACCAGGCGGTCGCCGCGGAACACGAGCTTGTCCTGGAACAGGCGAAAGAAGGTCTCGCGCACGGCGGCCGAGCACACCGCGTCCATGGTGAAGCGCTGGCGGTCCCAGTCGCAGGAGCAGCCCATTTGCTGCTGCTGGCTCACGATCCGCGCCTGGTACTCGTCCTTCCAAGCCCAGATCCGCTTGACCAGCTCCTCGCGCCCGAGGTCGTGGCGGGTCTTGCCCTCTTCGTCGCGCAGGCGCTTCTCCACCACCGCCTGGGTCGCGATCCCGGCGTGGTCGGTGCCCGGCTGCCAGAGCGTGTTCGCGCCCCGCATGCGGTGCCAGCGCACGAGCAGGTCCTGCATGACGTTGTCCATGGCGTGCCCCATGTGCAGCGCGCCGGTCACGTTGGGCAGGGGCATCATGACCACGTAGCGCTCGTCGCGACGGTCCGGGACCGCGCGGAACGCCTCGCTCTCGAGCCAGCGGCGGTAGATCCCCGGCTCGATCTGACCGGGTTCGTACGTCGAGGGCAGCTCGGTCTCAGCCATGTTCGTCTCCCGGGAACCGAGACCGCAGCCTGGCTCCTCGCTGTCGAGGGAAGCACACTCGCGCAGGGGCCGCCCAGGGTCAACCCAGGCGGTCCACAAACCCCCGCCCAGCCCCGCTTGCCCGTTGCTCCGGCACGTCGCTACAACGGAGCATGCCCGCCCCTCCCGCGCCCCGAGCGATCGGCCCCTACACCCTCGAGGCAGAGCTGGGCCGGGGCGGCATGGGGGTCGTCTACGCCGCGCGAGGGCCGGCCGGCGCCGCGGTCGCGCTCAAGCTCCTGCTCCCCGGGGCCTGCGGTCCCGGAGACGTCGCGCGCTTCACGCGTGAAGCCCGGGTGCTCGCCACGCTCCGGCACCCGAACCTCGTCGCCTGCCTCGGCGTCGGCGACTACGTCGGCTCCCCCTACCTGGCCATGGAGCGCGTCGACGGCGGCACCCTCCGGGAGCTCCTCGCGGCGCGCGGAAGGCTGCCGCCCGACGAGGCCGTCGCGCTGGCGCTCCAGGTCGCGCGGGGCTTGGCCGCCCTGCATGGGGCGGGGCTGGTGCACCGCGACGTCAAGCCGGAGAACGTGCTCGTGACCGCGGGCGGCGTGGCCAAGCTCAGCGACCTGGGCCTGGTGACCGGGCTCGACTTCAGCCGCTTGACCGCGACCCGCGAGCTCCTGGGCACGCCGAGCTACATGGCGCCGGAGCAGGCCTGCGGCGAGCCCACCTCGCCCGC
>JAGQRJ010000328.1 GCA_020425635.1 Planctomycetota bacterium
ACTCGTCGTCGTCCGACAAGGCGGGAGCCGGTCCGAGCGTAATGGGTTTACGTGGCCGGCGACCAACGCAGTCGGCGGCGACGAGGGCAAGCGAGGGCGTTGGCTGAGTTTGCGGACAGAGCCTAGCTCAACCACTGGGTGAGCAAGGAGATCCGCTTGCCCGAGCCAGCTCCGGTGGAGCCGTTGAGCTGCAAGGTCCCTTGCTTGCGTTTGTAGCGGTAGAGCACGCTCCACACCGGGTAGAAGGCCAGGCTCAGCGCGGGTTGAAGGTAGCGCACGTCCAGGCGCGAGACCTTCTCGAGCAGGGTCTGCTTCAGCTGCGCGGTCGCCTCGCCGCGCAAGGTCCGATAGGCGGCCGCGGCCGCGAGCTCCGGCTCGAACACGGCCTCCCAGTCGTCGCCGCCCAGCGCGCCGTCGAGGGGTCGCAGGGGGACCTTGGCGGTCCAGGGCTCGCCCAAGGCAGCGTAGAGCGGGGCGGTCCCCTCGGACGCGCTCGCGCGCAAGACCACGCTCACCGGCTGCTCGAAGTCGCGGTTGACGTCGTTCCACACGACGTAGGGCTGGGAGTCGAGCTCGTCGACCCACGTCCCGGGAGAATCGCCCTCCTTGACGAAGCGCTTGTTCTTCACCGTGCGGTAGTGGGTCTGAGCGGTCTGCCCTTGCACCTTGCCCCGGGCCTCGGCGAGGAAGCGCCACACCGGGAGCCAAAACAGGGTGCGCTCGAGGACCTCGAGGTTGGCCTCGATATCCCGGGCCTTGAACCACTTCCCCTCGAGCCACGCCTTGGCGCGCGCGTCGACCTCGGCGTGCGGGACCGTGTTGACGGCGACCTGGTAGTGCGGGTCGCGGTAGCGCGCGAACTCGATCGTGCAGTCGTGGCAGAAGCGGCTGCCGAGAGGGTTGTCGGCGGCGCACTCCGGGCAGGGGAGCTGCAGCCGCGCCCTGCACTGCACGCAGTGCTTGGCGTGGGGTGGGTTGCCCGAGCCGCAGCCGGGGCAGGCGCTCTGGTAGCCGTCGCCGGTCACCACGTGACTCGACCCGCAGAACTCGCAGCTCAAGCCGCCCTGGGGCAGGGGCGCGGCGCAGTTGAGGCAGGCCTTGCTGAGGAGGGATCCCATGGGCCGTACGATACACCACCCCGTGCGCGGGAGCACCGGCCCCGCGATCCCAGCGCCCGAGCTAGCTCAGGAGATCGGCGTAGGCGAAGACCCACGGGCGCTGAACGAAGGACGGCACGTCGACGTCCCGCGTGGTGCAATTGCCGAACTCGGCGCGCAGGCCCTCGAGCACGACTTCGAGGCGCGCGCGGTCCTCGGGCATGCCCGACCCGCACTGCATGGCGACGCGACCGCCCGGGGCCAAGGCGCGTTTGATCAGGGGCAGCACGGGACCGTAGTCGCCCAGGGTCAGCGGCGCGTCCGAGAGGTCGTAGACGATCAGGTCAATGCGCTGGCCCCGGTCGCGAAGGTAGGCGAAGGCGTCGCCGTAGCGGATCGTCGCCCGGGGGTCGCTCAGGGTCTCACCGACCACGTCGGGGAAGTACTCGGCGCACACCCGCACGACCTCCTCGTCGATCTCGATCATGAGCACCTTCTCGACCCCCTGGGCGAGGAGCTCCCGGACCACACCGCAGTCGCCGCCGCCGAGGACCATCGCCCGACGCAGCCCGGGGCGCAGCGCCCCGGCGACGAAGCCCTCGGTGTAGGCCCGCTCGTCGCTGCTCGCGATCTGGGTCTCGCCGTTGAGGAACAGCACGCGCCCGAACAGCGGGTGTTCTCCGACCTGGATCCGCTGGAACGGCGTCTGGGCGTCGAGCAGGTGGCGCACGAAGAGCAGCCCCACGGGCATGAAGGGGACCGGCGCGCAGGGGGCGCCGCCTGCGTCCGCGAGGGTCACCGTCTGCGGGCGGAGCATGGCCGCGAGGGCCTCCAGGCTCTGCACGCCGGCGGCGGGGTCAGCGCAGCGCACGGCGAGCTGCGAGCGTGCGCCGTCGAGGGTCCACTCCGCCTCCAGCGCCGCGCTCCGCGCGCGAACCGGCGCTGCGCCACCCTCGACCTCGAGCTGCGCGAGACCCACCAGGGGGTGGCGCAGCAGCGCCGCCGCGTCGGCCGCGCTCAACGCGCGGTGACCGACGAACCCGAGGGTGAAATGCTCAGCGCTCGCGCGTTGCTCACCCAGCCAAAGCTCCACTGCACGTCTCCCGAGCCGGCGGCTCCCCCAGGCGCCCGGCTCGAGCCGCGGGCGGGATCGCCTGCGGCGCGGCCTCGTCGTCGAGCGCCAGGCCGACGACATCCTGAGGCGTCGTGAACCTCGGTCCATGGTACCAGGTCCGCCTGCGCGCAGCGCGTTTCCTCGCGGGTTGGCGCGCGCGTTTTGCTACCCTCGGCGTGCGAGTGAGGTGGCCACCATGAGCGACGAACGGCGACTGAGCTGGGGCGAGTTTTGGCCCTTTTACCTGGGCGAGCACCGCGACCGCGTGAACCAGATCCTGCACGCGATCGGCTCGCTCAGCGGCCTGACCTGCCTCGGGTTCGCGATCTACCTGCGCAACCCCTGGCTGATCCTGCTCGGGCTCGTGATCGGCTACGGCTGCGCGTGGGTCGGACACTTCGTGTTCGAGAAGAACCGCCCCGCCACCTTCCGCTACCCCTTGAAGTCGTTCTGCAGCGACTGGCGGCTCCTGGCCCTGGTCCTCAGCGGACGCGTCGGCGCGGCCGTGCAGCGCCTCGAGCCCAAGCAGCCCGCCGAGCCGCAGCCTGCCCCGACGGCGGAGCCGAGCGGGACGCCCAGCTAACGCCCCGACCCACCGAGGAGGACCTCCCGTGCGTGACTTCGCAGGACGCCACGTCGCCGTGTGCGGTGGCACCGGAGCCTTGGGGACGGCGACGATCGAGCTCCTCCTCGCCCACGGCGCCGTGTGCCACGTGCCGGTGTTCGCCGAGGCCGAGCTCGCGCGCTTCCCCTTCAGCGCGCACGACCGCGTACACCTGACCCGCGGCGTCGACCTGACCCAGGAAGACGGCGCCCGCGCGTTCTTCGGTGGGCTCCCCGACCTCTGGGCGTCGCTGCAACTCGCCGGCGGATTTCGAGCCGGCGCGCTCGAGGACACGACCCTCGCCGACCTCCGCGGGCAGCTCGAGCTCAACCTCGTGACCTGCTTCCTCGCCTGCCGCGAAGCGGTCCGGCGCTTCCGCGCCGCGGGTCACGGCGGCCGCCTGGTCAACGTGGCGGCGCGCCCCGCCGTCACGCCGACGCCTGGCCTCTGCGCCTACGCCGCGAGCAAGGCCGCGGTCGCGAACCTGACCCAAAGCCTGGCCGCCGAGCTGGCGGAGCACCGGATCTGGGTCAACGCCGTCGTCCCGGGGGTCCTCGACACCCCGGCCAACCGCGCCGCCATGCCGGGTGCCGATCACGCAGCGTGGCCCTCGGTGGGCGAGGTCGCGGAGACGATCGTGTTCCTCGCCTCGCCCCTCAACCGCTCGACCAGCGGCGCGCTGACCCCGGTCTATGGCCGCGCCTGACGGCCCGCCGCCCGGTCGAGGGTCGCGAGGAAGGCGCGGACCGCCTCCAGAGCTCGCGCGTCTGCCTCCTCCTGGGTTTGCCCCGTGGCTTTGGTGTGCGTCTTGGTGATCTGCAGCGAGTGGTCGCCGGTCTCGACGACGTGCAGCGCGCTGCGGGTGCTGAGCTGGGCGCGCACGGCCTCGAGGGTCTCGAGCGGAGCCAGGCGGTCGCGGGTGCCCTGCACGAACAGGATCGGCACCCGCAGCTCGCGGAGGACGGCGTCACGAAGCGTGCCGGCCTTCCCGATCGAGACCAAGGGGTAGCCCAGACACACCAGGGCGTCGATCCCCTCCTCCTCGAGGCTCAGGTGGCAGCCGACCCGGCTGCCCATGGACTTCCCGCAGAGGACCACCCGTTGGCAGCGCGGGTGGTCGGCGCGGGCCTGGCGCAGGGCGTCGCGGTGCGCAGCGATCAACTTCGGCAGACGATCGGGGGCCTTGCGCCCCTCGCGCATGTAGGGGTAGTCGAAGGGCACGACCTGCCCCAGGGCGCCGAGGCGCGCAGCCCAGGCGCGCATCCAAGCCGAGCTCGAGCCGGCGCCGGCGCCGTGCGCGAGCAGGATCAGTGTGCGCGGCAGGCTCACGGCGCGGCCGAGGCGCGCTGAGCGACGAGCGCCTCGAAGGCAGACCACAGCGCGGCGCGCTGCAGCGGGTCGGCGAAGCGCGGCGGGTGCTCGCGGCGGTCGACCCACCAGCGCCCGGTCTTGCCCTCGACCTCGGGGCTCGTGGCCAGGTAGACCGCGGTGTCTGCGCCCTCCTCGGGGGAGCGCCCGCGCAGGCGGAAGTAGATCCGGCTCGCGAGCCCGAACAGGCCCGGGGTCGTGCTCGCGATCGAGGTGCTCACGACCCCCGGGTGCATGGCGTTGACCGTGATCCCCTCGCGCCGCAGGCGCTCGGCGAGCTCGCAGCTCCAGAGGCGATTGGCTTGCTTGCTCTGCGCGTAGGCCTTCATGCCGGAGTAGCGCCGGCGCGTGAACTGCAGGTCGTCGAGGTCGAGGTCCTTGGCCAGGTTGGAGGCCACGTTGACCACCCGCGCCGGCGCGCCCGCGCGCAGCAGGTCGAGGAGCGCGTTGGTCACGGCGAAGTAGCCCAGCGCGTTGGTGGCGAAGGTCAGCTCGAGCCCGTCGGGCGTCTCCTGGCGCGTGGTGAACCAGGCCCCGGCGTTGTTGACCAGGACGTGGAGCTGGGGGTGCCGCGCGCGCAGCGCCTCGGCGAAGGCCTCGATCGAGGCCGCCCGCGCCTGGTCGAGCTCGAGCAGCTCGAGCCGTTGGGGGTCGTGCGCCTCGCTCAGCTCGGCCAGGGCGGCGCGCCCGCGCTCGAGGCTGCGGCAGGCGAGCACGACGTGCCCCCCCGCGGCCGCGAGCCCGCCGGCGATCGCTTTGCCGATCCCGGCGTTCGCCCCCGTGACGACGCAGACCTTGCCCTCGAGGCTCCACTCGCTCATGCAGGCAGCATATACGAAGTCCCTGCCCGGTCCGCTGCCTGGCCACGGAGCCGCCGCTATAGTGCACGGGTGGACGACGTCGAGTTGGGACGCCGAATCCTCGCGCAGGGCCTCCTCCCGCGCGAGGTCTTGACCGCAGCGTACGCCCGGCGAGGCGCGCGCAGCCTGGAGCAGGTCTTGCTGCAAGACCGGCTGCTGAGCGTGGAGCGCCTGCGGACCGTGGGCGGAGTCGTTCCACCGGGCGCAAACTCCGCGGCGAAGCCCACCGTGGGCTGGGTCTCCGTCCCCGCGGGCGACGTGACCCGGCTCGACGACGACGAGCTCCCCCTCGACGCCGACCTCGAGGCGACCCAGCTCGACCTCAACCCGCCCGACGGCGGCCCGCCCGCAGCGGCGTGGACCGACCAGACCCGCGACCCCGAGGCCTCGCCGCCCGCCGACAGCGAGCGCACACTGATCGACAACACCGTGCTCACCCCGCCGGTCGTAGACCTCGCGCGCATGCGCGCGGCGGACCAGGGGATCGACGCGACGATCGCCCCAGGCAGCGACCTCGGCGACACGACCCGCATGGACGACGGCCCCGAGGACGCGCCCAAGCCGCCGGTCGACGACTCGACCCGCATGGACGCCGTCCCGCCGCCCGCGGCCGACCCGCGCGCGACGTCGAGCTCCGGCGTGATCCGCGGAGCCCCCGCGGCAGACCGCACCTTCGCGCCCGGGCTCGAGGCCGTGGACCCGGCCCGCTCGGCCTCGAGCTCGGGCTTCGGGCGCCCCGGCCTGGACCCGAGCGACGTGACCTTCGCGCCAGGCCTGGCGCCGGTGAACCCTGCCGCCTCGGCCTCGAGCTTCGGGCACCCGCCCCCCGCCTTCGGCGCGGCCGGCGGCGCGACCCCCACCTTCGCCGAGCTTGGCCCCGCTCCGAACGATCGCACCTTCGCTCCGGGGATCCCGCCGGTGAGCCCGGCGGGGCCGGGCCCGGCCTTCGCCCAGCCCGCCTACGGGACCGCGGGCTTCGGCGCCGTGGGCGCGAACCCGACCTTCGCCGAGCTCGGCCCCGGCCCGGCCGACCGCACCTTCGCCGACCCCGGCGCGAGCTACGAGGCCCCTCCGCTCGACGCCAACGCGACCTTCGCCGACGTCTCCCGCGCCGGAGAGCCAGGCTTCGCGCCCGACCCCGACGTGGTCCAGCTCCCCCGCGCGCCTGGCGAGACCGGTCGCCTCGGGCCCTACCTCCTCCTGGAAGAGCTCGGACGCGGCGGCATGGGCGCGGTCTACCGCGCCCGCGACGCCGCAGGCCGCGAGGTGGCGGTCAAGGTGATCATCGGCGAGTTCTACTCCGACACGATCAAGGAGCGCTTCGTCCGCGAGGGCCAGGTCACCGCGGCGCTGAATCACCCCGGGATCGTGCGCGTGCTCGGCGCGGGCACGGTCGGCAAGACGCCGTATCTGGTCTACGAGCTGGTCGAGGGCGCCCAGAGCTTCAAGTCGATCTACGGCAAGCTGCCCCTCGAGCAGCAGGTCGAGCTCCTGCGCGACGCCGCGCGAGCGCTCGAGGCTGCGCACTCGCGCGGCGTCCTGCACCGCGACGTGAAGCCCGACAACCTGCTGGTCGACAAGGAGGGAAACGTCCGCGTGGCCGACTTCGGGCTCGCCGCGGGCAAGGACCTCGATCGGCTGACGCGCACCGGCGCCCAGCTCGGCACCCCGGCCTACATGGCCCCCGAGCAGATCGACGCGCGGCGTGAAGACCTCGGCCCCCCGACCGACGTGTGGGCCCTGGGGGTCATGCTCTACGAGATCCTCACCGGCGAGCGCCCGTTCAAGGGCAAGAGCTTCAAAGACCTTTGCCTGCAGATCACCGAGCCCAACCCGGTCTTGCCGCGCAAGCTCAAGCCGAGCGTGCCCCGCGACCTCGAAGCGATCTGCCTGCGCTGCCTGCACGAGAAGGCCGCGGGTCGCTACCCCAGCGCGGGCGCGCTGGCCGACGACCTCGACCGGGCCTTGCGCAAGGAGCAGGTCGACGCCCGCCCGCCGCCGCGCTTCGGCAAGCGCACCAGGCGCGCGGCGCTCGTGCTCGCTGCGCTGGGCCTCGCCGGCGGAGCCCTCGGCGCTTACGCCACCCTCGGCGGCGGAGCCAGCCAAGCCCCGGCGCGCGAGCTCACGATCTCGCTGACCTCGCCCCGCACGGACGGCGAGGTCGCCGAGCCCATGCTCGAGGTCACGGGCCGCGTCCAGGGCCCGTCGGAGTGGGTCCGCGTCAACGTGGACGTCGGGCTCCCCGCGGGCGACCCCGCGGCGCCCCCGTCGGTGCGGGTGCGCGCTGGCGAGGTGTTCAAGGTCGCCTTCAGCCTCCCAGGCGGCGAGACCCGAGTCCGCGTGTTCGCCGAGGACGAGTCGGACCCCGAGCTCAGCGCCGAGCCCGTCGAGCGCCGGATCACCTACGTGACCGGCCCCAAGTGGTATCGCCGGATCCCCCCGGAGGAGCGTCCGCCGCTCTTTCCCGGGCTCGTCGCCTGCGAAGAAGCCGGCGAATACCGCTGGGAGCCCGACGGCTCGATCCTGGTGTGGTGCCCCCCGGGCACCTTCACCCAGGGCCCCAAGCAGGGCGACTTCAGCCTCGAGCTCGGCGGCGAAGCGGCTGGCGGACCCGGGCAGAACCAGACCCGCGAGGTGACGCTCACCCGCGGCTACTTCCTCGGCAAGTACGAGGTCAGTGTCGGACAGTGGGATCGCTACGCCCGCGAGACGGGCGCCCAGCCCGCCGTCCGCAAGCTCAACCTCGTGATCATTCCAACCGAACTGGGCAAGAACGAGTGGCGCTGGGGCGACGGCGACGACTTCTTCCTCGGCGACACGCACCCCGTGCTGAACATCAACTACCTCCAGGCGCGCGCCTACTGCGAGTGGGCGGGGCTGCGCCTGCCGACCGAGGCCGAGTGGGAGTACGCCGCCTGTGGCGGCCAACGGATCAAGTATCCCTGGGGAGACAGCGACCCCGGCCCGTCGCTGACGAACATGCTCGGACGCGAGGACGGCTATCCCTACACCGCCCCCCGCGCGGCCTTCGCCAACGACCGCTCCCCCTTCGGGGCCATGAACATGGGCGGCAACGTCTCGGAGCTCGTCTCCGACTACTACGCCAACTTCCCGCCTGGCCCCGCGGTCGACCCCACGGGGCCCGAGACGGGTGACGAGCGCGTCTACCGCGGGGGCGCCTGGAGCATCGAGTGGGCGCCCGTGTTCGCGGTCTACACCCGCGACGCCCAGCCCGAGGACCTCACCGATTGGCGAATCGGCATGCGGGTCGCGCTCACGCCCCCGAAGCATTGAGGCCTTGCTGGCCGCGAGAGCGCTCGGCGCGCTAAAGTGCCCGCATGAACGCTCCCCAGACGATCGACCGCTACCAGATCCTGCGCGAGCTCGGCCGCGGCGGCATGGGCGTCGTCTACGAGGTCCGCGACCCCCAGCGCCCGGAGGCCCGCTTCGCGCTCAAGCTCGTGCTGGCCCAGGACGAGCCGCTCCTCGAGCGCTTCCGCCGCGAGGCCCAGCTCCTCGCCCGCGTGCGGCACACCAACGTGATCCCGATCCACGAGAGCGGCCACTCGCCCCAGGGCCCGTTCATGGTCATGGGCTTCGTGGAGGGCGAGAACCTCCAGGACCGGCTCAAGCGCGCCGGGGCGCTCGAAGGCCTCGAGGCGGCCGCGATCGTGGCCAAGCTCGCCGACGCCGTCGCGGCCCTGCACCAGGTCGGCGTGATCCACCGCGACCTCAAGCCCGACAACGCCCTGCTGGGAACCGACGGCGAGCCGGTGCTGATCGACTTCGGCCTCGCCCGGGCGGAGGACGCCGAGACCCTGACCCGCACCGGCATGCTCCTGGGCACTCCAGCCTTCATGTCGCCCGAGCAGGCCGAGGGCGCGCGGACCGTCGCCCTCGACGAGCGCTGCGACGTCTACGGCCTGGGCGCGGTGCTCTACGCGCTGCTCGCCGGGCGCCCGCCGTTCTCGGGGAGCCAGCTCCAGGTGATCCGCGGGGTGCTCGAGCTCGAGCCCGAGTGGGGCGACACCGACTCGAAGGTCGAGTGCCCGGGCGCGTGGGCGGTTTGCCGGCGGGCCATGGCCAAGGACCCCAACGACCGCTACCCAACCGCGCGCGCGCTGCGCGACGACCTCGAGCGCGTGGCCCGCGGCGAAGCCCCGCTGCACGCCGGCCGCGCCAAGCGCGGGAAGACGCCGTGGGCGCTCGCTGGCCTGGCCGCCCTGCTCGCGCTGGGCGCCGTCGGCTTCTGGCAGCTCTCCCAGCCCGCGGCCGAAGGAGGCGAAGCCGGGGCCGGGGTCAAGCTCACCCTCGAGTCGCCGACCCAGGAGCAGCGCTTCACCCAGGCCGCGATCCAGGTCCGCGGACGGATCGATCCGCCCCAACAGAACGCGCGGGTGTGGATCGACAAGCGCGGCGTCGTGCCAGACGCCGCGGGCCGCTTCGCCCTCGACGTCGTGCTCCCTGAGGGCAAGAGCACGATCGAGGTCGTGCTCAAGCAGGGCTCGGAGGTCCTGGCTGGGCCCCTGCGGCGCGCGGTCGTCTTGCACACCGAGCCCCCATGGTTCACCGAGCTCCCCCCGGAGCGCAGGGCCCCCCAGCCCCTTCCTGCGGGGGTCCGCTTCGGAGTGAACGACCTCGAATACGTCAACGAGGCCGACGGATCCGCCCTCGTCTACTGCCCGCCGGGCACCTTCCTCATGGGCGCGCCGCGCGAGCTCGCGGCCCACGGAGAAGACGGCAAGGGCGCCCCGGAGTGGCCTCAGCACGAGGTCACCCTGACCCAGGGGTTCTACATTGGGCGCTACGAGCTGACCTGGTCCAAGTTCTGGGCCTACAACGACGAGACCGGGCAACCCCGCCTGGAGCCGCTGCGGGGCGACCCCGACGCAATCGCCGATCACCCGGTCCATGGCGTCGACTGGCGGGCAGCCACGGCCTACTGCGAATGGGCAGGGCTGCGACTCCCCACCGAGGCGGAGTGGGAGTACGCCGCGCGCGGACCGCAAGGCAGGTATTTCCCCTGGCTCCCCCCCGGAGAGCAACCTCGACAGGGAGACGAGTTCCCCGACAAGCTGCGCTACATGGGGAACAGCGACCAAATGACCGCGCCGGTCGGCAGCTTCCCGAACGTCGTCAGCGACTTCGGCTGCCTCGACGTCGCCGGAAACGTGGCCGAGATCGTGTTCGACGCGCCGCGCACGTACACCTCGGACCGCGCCGTCGATCCCGTAGGAACCGACCCTCGGATCTGTGTGACCAAGAGCGCGGGCTTCAACGCCCCGTGGTGGTTCTCGCAGCTCAGCTCGCGCTGGATCGTGGCCAAGCGCGGCAGCCGCCAGTCCCAGACGACCTTCGACGGGCTACGCGCCGACATTGGCTTCCGCGTCGCCAGGAACGCGCGCTAACGCCGCCTACCAGGTCAGGACGGCGAGCTGGACCTGCGCGCGGAGGTCTCCGTCCTCGGGCTGGTAGCGCAGCTCGCACTCGAGGCTCGCGACCTTGTCGCGGCGCGCGCCGTAGCGCAGGTCGAGGGACGTGCGCACCCCCACGCTGCGGACCACCGTCTCGGCGCTGATTCGGTTGGGGACGCGCAGGCGCACCTGGGGGCGAACCTTGAACTGCCAGCTCGTGTTCTCGAGGAAGCGCTTGCTCAGCGGCTGGAGCTCGAAGGCGAGCTTGGCGCTGGCGAAGTCGGGTTGACCGAACTTCTGGTCGGGCTCGGGTTGGTCGTCGGGGTCGTGGGGGTCGAGCACCGCGCGCTGCAGGAGGGCGTGCTCGCGCGCGGTGTCGGCGCCGAGGCGGGCGCGGTAGATCCGGCCCGGGTCGGGGTCGAGGCTGACCTCGGCGACCTGGTCGATCCGCGCCTGGAAGGAGTTCGAGAGCGAGAGCGGACCGAACTCGAAGGCGAGCAGGTCCTCGCCGATCGAGTCGACGTAGGGGGTGAGCGGGGCCCCGCCCTGCTCGGGCGAGAACGCGTCGAGCCAGCTGCGGTCGCCCCAGCGCCCGAGCTCCATGTCCGCGACCGCGAAGCGCATGCGCAGATCGCGCTGCCCGAACTCGAACTCGCTCATCGAGCCCTCGCGGAATTGCGTGCGGAGCTGACTGCGCCACATGGAGCGGTAGCGAGACTGCAGCTTGCGAATCAGGAAGCCCTCGAAGCCGTGGTAGTCGAGCACTCGGGAGCCCGGCGCGACGTAGGTCGGCGCGATCGCGCGCAGCTCGGCGTAGGGGTCGGCCTCGAACTGCATCCTCGGCAAGGTCAGGTCGATCCGGTCCAGGAGCGATCGGGGGCTGGGCAGAGGGCGCTCGAAGCTGGACTCGCGCGCGGCGGGCCGCTCGGGGAGGCCGCCGTCCACCAGGCCAGCGGGTCGCCCGTAGGCGACGCTCGCAAGCACCAGGACCAGCAGCCAAATTCGCACCGAGCTGTCCTTGGGGCAGAGCGCCCCCGCTGGCGGACGCGGAGTCGACACTTACGTCGAATCAACCGCGCCGCGATTCCATACCCTGAGCCCAAGCGAGAACACGCGTCCCGCAGCCCCTCCTTGGGGCGGCCCCCGATCTCGTCACATGGCCCGCGTCTCTCAGCGCACACTTTGGGCTTTCGCCCAACGCGCAGACGTGGGAACGAGCGTTTTCGCTCAGCCTTAAGCCTTTTTTATTCAGGCTCTTAGCATGAGGACTTTCTCGTTATAGGTGAAGTATGACAACCCCGCCGCCTTGGTGCAAGGGGGCTTCCGGAGGTTTTTGGAAAATATTTTGACGGTTCTTAAAGAGGTGCATGATTTCTATACGGTTCTAAGTTTTACTGGGTTTATGTCTGAATTCGGACTGGTTCGGGCTATATTGCTGCCCAGACCTCGAACCGCGGGTGGAGCCCGCCGGGGACCCCGATGGACTTCCTGCTGATCTCGGCGCCTGTCGCGAACTTTGGCCAAGCGACCTCTGGGCTCTCGGTGCTGACCTCGTACCTTCGTGCGCAGGGATGGGATGCGCAGCAGTGGGACCTCGCGATCGACGCGTTCCACCACTTCCACTCCCCCGACTACTTGCGCGAGCGGCTCGAGGTCTTGCGGCGCAACGACTGCGAGCCGAAGCTGCTCGAGCGCAGCGAGCAAGTCGTGCGCGACATCGAGCGCGCGAAGGCCAGCCTCCAGCAACGCGGCGTCGAGCGCGAGCCCGAGACCATGCGCTTCGCGTTCCAGACGATCCACGACGCGGGAGTGCTGATCACGGCTGCGTCGCTCGGCGCCTACGAGCACGACTTCCGCCACTTCGGGATCCCCGACGCGTTCCGCAACTACACGAGCCTCGACGAGGCGCTCGGGGATCCGGAGCAGAACCCGTACCTCGAATACCTCGCGGAGCACGCGCTCCCGCGGATCGAGGCCCAGCGTCCCCGCGCGATCGGGATCAGCATGACCTACTTCTCGCAGGTCGTGCCCGGCTTCACGCTGCTGCGCTTGATCAGGGAGCGCCTGCCTGAGATCCCCGTCGTCCTCGGCGGGGCCTACCTGACCGCCGTCGAAGGCCAGGTCCCCGCGATCCCGCCGCGGGTCGTGCCCGCCGACGCGATCATTCTCCACGACGGCGAGCAGGCGCTCACCGCCTGGATCGCGCACACCCTCGAAGGCCAGGGGTCCCTCGAGGCGGTGCCCAACTGCTACCTGCCCCAGGGCGAGGGCTTCACCCGCGTCGGCGAGCGGAGCCTGATCCACACCGACCTCGACACGCTGCCGGTCCCCATGTGGACCCTCGACGGGCTCCAGCTCGACCGCTACCTGGTGCCGCAGTATCCGATCCCGCTCCCGCTCTCACGCGGCTGCTACTGGGGGCGCTGCGCCTTCTGCAACATCTCCTGCCAGACCGTGGCCACCTACCGCACCCGACCGGTCGCCAAGGCGATCGCCGACATGCGCGCCGCGATCGCGGAGACCGGCAGCAACTGGTTCGACTTCCCCGTCGACTCCTACCGCCCCGCGGAGCTGCACGAGCTCGCGCTCGCGATCATCGACGCTGGCCTCGAGGTGGAGTGGGGCGCCGAGGTGCTGCTCGACGCGGGGTTCAAGGACGAGGTGATCGCCGACCTCGCGAAGTCTGGCTGCCGGACCCTGCGCTTCGGCCTCGAGAGCGCGTGCATCGAGACGCTCAAGGCCATGATCAAGCCCACGCGCCCCAAGCACGCCAAGCGGATCCTCACGACCTGCAAGGCCAACGGGATCCAGACCGCGGTCATGCTGATCGCCGGGTTCCCGACCGAGACGCAGTCGCAGCTCATGCGCACCTACGACTGGCTGATCGAGAACGCGGACGTGATCGACTTCCTCACGATCCACCAGTACAGCCTCGTCCCCGGCTCGCCCATGGGCCAGGACCCGGACAAGTGGGGGCTCTACGTGCTCCCCCAGGAGGCCGTGCTCTGGACGAGCATGCCCTTCGTGAACACCAACCCGGTGAGCATGAAGAACGACGACCTCCCGCGCGTGGTCGACGCCATGCGCGAGGGGCTGAAGCCGCACTTCACCGACCTCGGCGAGCTGTGGACGGTCGCGATCGGCGGCTGGATGACCTTCCCCGCCGCCTGCGGCGTGCGCCGTGACCTGGTGCACCCGATCTCGGGCGGCTAGCCCGCGAAGCTCACCACGAAGTGGTGAGCTCGTGGGCTAGCCGCCTGCGAAGCAGGCGGGCTGCGCCGGAGCGAGTCGGCGGCTCTGCCGCCGCGAGCGAGGCGCAAGCGACAGGGTGTACCCGGCCGCAGGCCGGGTCTCACTGTCTTGAGCAACACTGCTGGCCGCACTTCGAATCCACGAGCGGAGCGAGTGGTGAGAAGTGCGGGCTAGCCCCCCCGCTAGCCCGAGAGGGCGGCGCCGAGCTCGCTGATCTCGTCCTCGAGCTGCTTGCGCTCGTGGGCCGGCAAGCCCTCGGCCCCAGGCAGGGCCTCGCGGGCGGCGCGAAGCTCGCGCAGGGCGTCGTCGTTGCGGCCCCGCTCGAAGAGGTACTGCGCGTAGCGCAGGTGGTTCTCGGGGTCGAGGGGGGCGATCTCGACCGCCTCGAGGAACAAGGGCTCGATCACTTCGTGCTCGCCGGCGTCCTCCGGCCCGGCAGGCCAGGCAGGCGACTTCCAATACAGCATGGCGAGGTAGCGCAGCGGACCGCCGTGCTCGAAGGCGGGGTCGAGCTCGCGCGCGCGCAAGGCCGCCTGCTCGAGGTCGCCCACGCGCCCCACGGCGCTGAGGTTCGAGCGCTCGAACACGTAGCCCATGCCCACGGCGCGGTAGAAGTGCCCCTCGACGCGCTCGGGCTCGAGCTCGATCGCGCGGTCGGCGTGCCCCACGGCGCGCCTCGCCCACTCGAGCTGGTCGGCCTTGGAGAGCGCGGGGTCGGTGACGTGAACCAGCGCCTCCTCGGCCGCCAGCCGGTGACGCGCGAAGTCGGTGCGCTCGTCGGGCGGCGTGCTGACCGAGAAGCACCCGCTGAGCGAGAGCACGGCGAGCAGCGCGAGGGCGACGCGGGTCACTGGGGGGCCTCGTAGGCCGCGACCACGGGCTCGAGCGCCTCGGGGTCGGCGGGGCGGAAGGCCGTGAGCTGAAGCGTCTCGAGCAGCTTCTTCCCCTCGGCGCGCTCGCCCAGCCCCAGGAGCTTCGCGCGCAGCGCGGCGACCGCCGCGGGGTCGGAGTTGGCGAAGGAGACCACGGGGGGGGTCGGCAGCTCGGCGCTCTCGAAGAGCACGCGGACCTTGCCCTTGAAGCTCGCGAGCTGCTGCAGCTCCTTCCAGGCCGACGCGTCGAGGAGCACGCCGTCCACCGGGCGGCCCTCGAACTCGCGCCCGCCCTTGAGCCGGCGCAGCGCGCGCAGCGGCTGCGCCGTCGACACGACCTGGGTCGCGCGCTCGCCGAGCGCCAACCCCCTGGCGAAGATCACCCGCTCGGCGAAGGTGGGGTTGTCGAGGTGCCCCGACCAGAGGGTCGGTCGCGCCGCGCCGAAGGCCTCGAGGCTGGCGTAGGGCGCGTCTTGCGCCACCAGGAGGTAGAAGCGCTCGCGGGTCGAGCCGTGCCGTTCGGTGGCAGCCACCGGCTGGAGCCCGTGAGGCTCGCGCCAGCGCAGGTAGACCCCGAGGGACACGATCGCGCAGGTCGGCTGCCCGTGGGACTCGATCCACGCGTTGGCGGCCGCGAGGTCGTTGAAGTAGACCGCCTCCCCCCCGATCTGCGCGCCAAGCTGCTCCATGACGGGCTTGGCGCTCTCGGTCGTGCCCGGGGCGTTGGGGTAGCAGACCAGCAGCGCCGGCTCCGCTCGAGCCATTCCGCCGACCAGCGCCAGCAATAGGGCCAAACTGCGAATCAAGGGCGCCCCGCCATGGTGGGCGGCATGGTAACGCGGGCCTAGGTCACCCGCGACTCGTAAACCGCGTGCTGGACTGGTCTGAAAACGCTCGCTGCGTGCCATCCGGGGCTCCTCCGATGGGGATCGGTTCGGGAAATGGGACGAACAGGCGCCAGGAGGCTTCACCGGACCCGGGAGGCAGCGGCATAAGCCTTTACCTGATAGTGCGATGGCACGTTGCCCCCTCAACGGGAGTTTAGCCCCAGGATTTGCTTACTCCGGAGCAGGAGTCGGTTTGTCTTGATCCACGCACGCTACGAGGTCGTTCGCCGCCTGGGCGAAGGTGAGGCAGCCATCGCCTACCTGGCTCAAGACGTCTCTCGAGACCGTCGGGAGGTGGTGCTCAAGCTGCTCAAGAGCTGCGGCGCGGAGGAGACCCGCCGCTTCCGCAACGAGTTCGCGACCCTGGTCGGGCTCCGCCACCCGAACCTGATCGGCGCCCTGGAGTTCGGGCTCTCGGTCGACGGCGCCCCCTTCCTGACCTCCGAGCACCACCCGGGCTCACGCCCCCTGAGCGAGGTCCTCGGCGCACCCAGCTTCGACGCGCAGGCGATCGACCGGGCAGCGGCCATACTGCGCGCGCTGGAGTTCGTGCACACCCGCGGGCTGATCCACCGCGACCTCAAGTCGAGCAACGTCCTCGTCGACGACGGCGACGGCCTGTGGCTCACCGACTTCGGGCTCGCCACCACGGGCCCCGACGGGCTCCGCGCGGGCACGCCGGAATACATGGCGCCCGAGATCCTCAACCGCCAGCGCTTCGACCGCCGCTGCGACCTCTACAGCTTCGGCGTGGTGCTCTACGAGCTGTTCACCGGGAAGCTGCCCTTCGCGGGCGAGACCGCCGAGGTCGTGCGCCAGCACCTGCACGAGGCCCCCCGCCCGCCGCGCGAGCTCGCGCCCGAGCTGCCGGAGGCGCTCGAGGCGCTCGTGCTGCGCCTGCTCGCCAAGAACCCCGACGAGCGCTTCACCAGCGCCAACGCCGTGCTCGGCGCCCTGCGCGAGGCGACCGGACGCGAGATCCCCTACGAGACCGAGGCCACCCAGGCGGCCTACCTCTCGACCGGGCGCCTCGTCGGCCGCGACCGCGAGCTCGACTGGCTGGTCGAGGCCTTCCGCCGGGCGGTAGGCCCGCAGGACTGGGACCCCGACCCGCGCGAGTTCGACCGCCGGGCGCGCTTCGACACCGCCCGCGCCACCGAAGAAGACCGGGGCGGCGAACGCCGTCGGGGCGGGAACCGCCGCGCCACGCGCTGCAACGGCCGAAGCAACCCGCCCGCCGTGCTGGTGTTCCTCCGCGGCGAGAGCGGCGTGGGCAAGACCCGGCTCGTCGACGAGCTGCGCCGCGCGGCCCAGCTCGAGGGCGCGGTGTGCCTCACCGGTCAGTGCACCAAGCACCCAGGCCGCGGCTACGAGCCCTTCGTCGACGTGCTGCGCGAGGTCGCGCAGCTCGGCGAGCTCGACGACCCCAACGCCTGGGTCGCCGAGACCCTCGCCAACCCCGACCCCGAGGGCGCAGGGGTCGACCGCCTGCGCCTCATGGACGCGGCGGCGGAGCTGCTCCTCGCGCGCTCCTACGACCGCCCCCTGCTGATCTCCCTCGAGGACCTCCAGTGGGCGCGGGGCGACACCCTCGAGCTCCTGCTCTACCTGTTCCGGGCGCTGGTCACCGCCCTCGGCCGCGCGCGCGGCCAGGACCGCCACCCGCAGCTCTTCCTCGTGGCCAGCTACCGCCCTGAGGAGCTCCACGGCCCCGAGCTCGGCCGCGCGCTCAATGGGCTCAAGCGCGATCGCTTCTTCGAGCAGCTCTCGCTGCGCCCGCTGCGCGAAGACGACGTCGGCGAGCTCGTGCGCAACATGCTCGGCGTGCCGAGCGTCCCCCGCGGCTTCCTCAGCCAGGTGACCCAGGCCAGCGCGGGCAACCCCCTGTTCCTCGAGCTCCTGCTCGAGGAGCTCGTCGAGCGCGGCCTGATCCAGCGCACGCGCGGGCAGTGGCGCCTGCGCGACGGCGTGCTCGGCGAGGACCTGCCCTCCCTGGTCCACGAGCTCGTGCTCAGCCGCCTCGAGCGCCTGGAGGCGCGCGAGGTCCTCGACTGGCTGGCCGTGTTCAACCGGGCCCTCGGGAGCAGCACCCTCGCCCGACTCACCGGGCGCGACGAAGACCGAGTGCTCGAGGAGCTCGACGCCCTCGTCCGCTCCCGCTTCGTGACCGCCTCGCCCGGCGGCGGCTTCGCGTTGACGCACGCCAAGGTCCGCGACGTCGTCTACGGCGCCCTGACCGCTCCGGCCCGGCTCCACGCGCGGGCCGCCGAGCTGCTGCAGGAGGCGCGCGACGAGGGCGCCGCCGAGGTCCCGCTGAGCGAGCTGGCGCACCACCTGCTCGAGGCCGGCGAAGGCCCCTCGGCCCTGCGTCGCGCCCGCGAGGCCGGCGAAGCAGCCCAGGCCGTCGGCGCCTCCGAGCGCGCGGGCGAGCTCTATCGCCGCGCGCTCTCGCTCTGCGACTCCCTCGCGGGAGAGGGACGCATCGAGCCCGAGGTCGCCCAGCGCGAGCGCCTGATCCTGCTCCGCGCCCTGGTCAAGGTCGACACCTCCCAGGGCCGCTACCTGGAGGCCCGCGCCCAGACCCTCGAGGGCCTCGAGCTCGCCCGCCAGCTCGGCGACGCCCAGGCCGAGGTCGCGGCGCTCACGCACCTGGGCACGATCAACGCCCGGCTCAAGGAGCGCGAGGACGCGCGGCGCTTCTACCTCGCGGCGCTCAAGACCGCCGAGCGGATCGACTACGGCCAGGGAGTGCGCGAGAGCCTGCTCGGCCTCGGCGACCTGACCCTCCAGGAGGGGCACCTCGACGAAGCCCTGAGCTACCTCGAGCGCACCCTGACCTTCCAGGCCGAGCTCGGCGACCAGGCCGGGGTCGCGACCTACCTGCGCGCGATCGCGCGCGCCTACCGCGGGGAGGGCGAGCTCGAGAGCGCGATCGAGTTCGCGCGCCGCAGCCTCGACCTCTCTCAGCCGGAGGGCGACGCCGACGCCCCCTACACCGACCGGGTCGAGGCCCTCGAGCTGCTCGCCGAGCTGTACTTCCTCGAGGGCGACGCTGCGCAGTCCATGGACTTCGCCGAGCGCGGCCTGCAGCTCGCCCGACGTCACGCCGACAAGCCCGCGATCGCCCACTGCCTCCTCGCCCTCGGCGCCGCCCACGAGCGGCTGGGCGAGGTCACCGAGGCGCGCGCCTGCTTCGACGCCGCCGCCGAGCTCGCGCGGCGCCTGGGGCTGCCCTCGACCCTCGCCCGCGCCCTCGACGGGCTCGGCGAGCTCGACCGGGCCAGCGGCGCCTGCGGCCAGGCGCTGGTGTTCCTCAACGAAGCGACCACGCTCTGGAACACCCAGGGCGACCGCGCCGGCTACGCCCGCGGCCTGACCCACCTCGGGCGCTGCTACGCGCTGCACGGCGAGCTGCCACGCGCCGAGCTCTGCTACGCGGCCGCCGAGCGCGTCTCGTGGGAAGACGGCAACGGCCCCGCGCGGCTCGAAGCCGAGCTCGGCCGGCTGCGGGTCGAGAGCGTGCGCGGCGACGCGAGCCCGCTGCGCGAGGCCCTCGACAAGCTCGCGCTCCAGGCGCGAGAGCTGGGCCAAGCTGCGATCGAGGCCCAGGCCCTGGCGCTGCTGAGCGAGGTGCTACACGTCCGCCTTCACCGTGACCGTCACCCCGGTCGACGACGCGCCGACGATCAGCGCCGTCGCCGACCAGAGCGCCTCCGAGGACACCGCCGTCGGCCCCCTCGCCTTCACCGTCGCCGACGCCGAGACCCCGGCCACGTCCCTCGTCGTCACCGCCGCGAGCGCGAACCAGGCCGTCATCGCGGACGCCGGCGTGACCCTCGGGGGCGTCGGCTCGGCGCGGACCGTCACGCTCGTGCCGGTCGCGAACGCCGCCGGCAGCGCGGTCGTCACCCTGACGGTCAGCGACGGCGCCCAGACCGCCTCGACGAGCTTCACCGTCACCGTCGACCCGGTGAACGACGCCCCGACCATCAGCGGCTTCGACGACGTCACCCTCG